>DAIQRN010000435.1:0-2886 GCA_036786185.1 Acidovorax sp.
CCAGTGCATCCGCGCCCTCCAGCGCCTGCAGCGGGCTGGCGCACAGGCGCAGGTCGGGCCGCTGGCCGTACAGCCGGCGGGCCTCCTCCATGGCCACCGGGTCGTGGGCCTGCACGCTGGCGCCCGCGGCCCAAAGCGCTTCCATCAGGGTGCGGCTGGGGGCTGCACGCATATCGTCGGTATTGGGCTTGAAGGCCAGGCCCCAGAGTGCAATCACCTTGCCCTGCAGTTGCCCCTGGTAGTGGGCGCGGATGCGCTCGAACAGCACGCGCTGCTGCGCGGCGTTGCGCTGCTCGACAGCCTCCAGCACCACGGGGCGCAGGCCCACGCTGTGCGCCGTATGGATCAGCGCCTGCACATCTTTGGGAAAGCAGCTGCCGCCGTAGCCAGCGCCCGGGTAGATAAAGTGGTAGCCGATGCGCGGGTCGCTGCCAATGCCCTGGCGCACCGCTTCAATGTCGGCGCCCAGCTGTTCGGCCAGGTTGGCCATCTCGTTCATGAAGCTGATCTTGGTCGCCAGCATGGCGTTGGCAGCGTATTTGGTGAGCTCTGCGCTGCGCACGTCCATCACCAGGAGCTTGTCGCGGTTGCGGTTGAACGGGGCGTAGAGCTCGCGCAGCTGGCGCTCGGCACGGGCGCTGTCGGTGCCGATGACGATTCGGTCCGGCCGCTGGCAGTCGGCCACGGCCGCGCCTTCCTTGAGGAATTCGGGGTTGGAGACAACGTCGAATTCCAGCGCCAGCCCCCGCGCCGCCAGCCCTTCGCGCACGGTGGCGGCCACGCGGTCGGCGGTGCCCACGGGCACCGTGGATTTGTTGACGATGCACAGCGGCTCGTCCATGTACTGCGCGACGGTGCGGGCCACCGCCAGCACGTGCCGCAGGTCGGCGCTGCCATCTTCGCCCGGTGGCGTGCCCACGGCCAGGAACAGCACCTCGGCATGGCGCACGCCCTCGGCAGCATCGGTGGTGAAGCGCAGACGCCCCAGGGCGGCGTTGTCGGCCACCAGCGGCTGCAGCCCGGGTTCATAGATGGGAATGCGCCCGGCGCGCAAACCCTGCACCTTGGCTTCGTCCACGTCCACGCACAGTACCTCGTGGCCCACATCGGCCAGCACGGCCCCCTGCACCAGGCCCACATAGCCCGTGCCAAATACGGTGACTTTCATGCTGCGTAAAACTCCTTGAACCACTGTACAAAGCGGGCCACCCCTTCGCTGACCGGGGTGCCGGGCGCGAAACCCACCCACTCGGCCAGCGCCCGGGTGTCGGCGGCGGTGGCGGTCATGTCGCCGGGCTGCACGGGCAGCAGGCGCTTGCTGGCCTGCACGCCCAGTGCTGCCTCGATGGCGGCGATGTAATCCATCAGCACCGTGGGCTGGTTGTTGCCGATGTTGAACACCCGGTAGGGCGCCTGGCCGCGGCCGGGATGTGGTGCCTGCGGATCGAACGCCGGATCGGGCGTGGCGGGCTTGTCCAGCACGCGCAGCACGCCCTCGACGATGTCGTCGATGTAGGTGAAATCGCGCACCAGCTGGCCCTGGCCATAGACGTCAATGGTCTGCCCCGCCAGGATGGCCTGGGTGAACTTGAACAGCGCCATGTCGGGCCGCCCCCAGGGGCCATACACCGTGAAGAAACGCAGCCCGGTGGTGGGCAGCTGGAACAGGTGGCTGTAGGTATGCGCCATCAGCTCGTTGGACTTTTTGGTGGCCGCGTACAGGCTGATGGGGTGGTCCACCGCGTCGGCCTCGCTGAAGGGCAGCCGGGTATTGCCGCCGTACACGCTGGAGCTGCTGGCATACACCAGGTGCTCCACCGGCCAGGCCCGGCAGGCCTCCAGCAAGTTCACAAAGCCCGCCAGGTTGGCATCCACGTAGGCGTGCGGCTGGTCGATGGAATAGCGCACCCCCGCCTGGGCCGCCAGGTGCAGCACGCGGGTGGGGCGCACCCGCGCAAACAGCTCGGGCAGGGCCTGCCGGTCGGCGATGTCCAGCCGCTCGAAGCGGAAATCGGGATGCGGCAGCAGGCGCGCCAGCCGCGCTTCCTTCAGCGCCGGGTCGTAGTAGGTATTGAGGTTGTCGATGCCGACCACGGTGTCGCCGCGCGCCAGCAGGCGGGCGCAGGCGTGCATTCCGATAAATCCGGCAGCGCCAGTGACAAGCACAGTGTTCATGGCGAAGACGATGGGTGTAGGGACGAGGGTGAGACCGCCGCAGCCGCAGCCGCAGCCGCTGCCGGGGCTGGCCGCCAGAGAAACTGGTAACGCATGGGGGTCTGGCCCGCTTTGGCGTGGAGATAGGGAAACTCGAGCGTGACCGGCACATCAGGCAGCGCAGACGTGTGCCACCAGCCAGGCGGCGGCGGCGGTGCGCCGCGCGCCACCTGCAGCCATGGCTGGCCTGCCCGGCCGCGCAGCACCTGCACTGCACATGCGCCTGCGGGCGGCTCGGTGGGGGGCATGGCCTGCGGGGCGGGCACCCTGCACACGGACACCGGCGCCTGCACAAATTGCAGCCGCAACTGCCCGGCCAGCACGGGATCGCCAGCCACGATGGGGCTGCGGCCGTCATAACCGGCAGCGCGCAGGGCGCCGGCGAGTGCGGCTACCGGCTCGTTCAGCTCGTCGGGTGTGCCCCGCTGGCCGTTGGCCCAGACCCGCAGGCTCAGCGCCAGCCACACCAGCACCGCCATGCCCAGCAGCATCCCGCCAAACACCTTGCCGCCCCTATGCACCGCCAGCCCGGGCCGCCAGGCAAACGCCATCAGCGGCACCGCACACAGCAGCGGGTAGAGCCACCGGCCCTTGATGTGCGTGACGCCGCCCACAACCACCAGCCCTGCAAGCACCAGCGCCAGCAGCAGCAGATAGCGGCCAAACAACGGC
>DAIQRN010000436.1:0-2885 GCA_036786185.1 Acidovorax sp.
ATTGCGGTGGGCATGGCCACCAACATCCCGCCCCACAACCTCAACGAAGTGGTGGATGCCTGTCTGCACATGCTGCGCAACCCGGATGTGTCCATCGACGAGCTGATGGAAATCATCCCCGCGCCCGATTTCCCCACGGCCGGCATCATTTACGGCATCAATGGCGTCAAGGACGGTTACCGCACGGGGCGCGGGCGCGTGATCATGCGCGCCAAGTGCCACTTCGAGGACATCGACCGGGGCCAGCGCCAGGCGATCATCGTGGACGAGCTGCCCTACCAGGTCAACAAGAAGACCCTGCAGGAGCGCATGGCCGAGCTGGTGCACGAGAAAAAGATCGAAGGCATCAGCCACATCCAGGACGAATCCGACAAGTCGGGCATGCGCCTGGTGATCGAGCTCAAGCGCGGCGAAGTGCCCGAGGTGGTGCTCAACAACCTGTACAAGCAGACGCAGTTGCAGGACACCTTTGGCATGAACATGGTGGCGCTGATCGACGGCCAGCCCCGCCTGTGCAACCTGAAGGACCTGATCAGCGTCTTCCTGCAACACCGCCGCGAAGTCGTGACGCGCCGCACGGTGTTCGAACTGCGCAAGGCCCGCGACCGCGGCCATGTGCTGGAAGGCCTGGCCGTAGCCTTGGCCAACATCGACGACTTCATTCGCATCATCCGCGAATCGCCCACCCCACCCGTGGCCAAGGCCGAGCTGATGACCCGCTCCTGGGACAGCAAGCTGGTGCGCGAGATGCTGACCCGCACCCGCGCCGACGGCGGCGTGATTAACGCCGACGACTATCGCCCCGATGGCCTGGAAAAGGAATTCGGCATGGGCCAGGACGGCCTGTACCGCCTGTCCGAAACGCAGGCCCAGGAAATCCTGCAGATGCGCCTGCAGCGCCTCACCGGCCTGGAGCAGGACAAGATCGTGGCCGAGTACAAGGAAGTCATGGCGGTCATCGAGGACCTGCTGGACATCCTGGCCAAGCCCGAGCGCGTCTCCACCATCATTGGCGAAGAGCTCACCTCCATCAAGCAGGAGTTCGGCCAGCACAAACTGGGCGCACGCCGCAGCATCGTCGAGTACAGCGCGCAAGACCTGTCCACCGAAGACCTGATCACGCCCACCGACATGGTGGTCACGCTCAGCCACACGGGCTACATCAAGAGCCAGCCGCTGTCCGAGTACCGTGCGCAAAAGCGTGGTGGGCGCGGCAAGCAGGCCACCGCGACCAAGGAAGACGACTGGATCGACCAGCTCTTCATCGCCAACACGCACGACTACATTCTGTGCTTCTCCAATCGCGGCCGTCTGTACTGGCTCAAGGTGTGGGAAGTGCCCGCCGGCTCGCGCGGCTCGCGTGGGCGCCCCATCGTCAACATGTTTCCGCTGCAGGACGGCGAGAAGATCAACGTGGTGCTGCCCCTCACGGGCGACATGCGCACCTTCCCGGCCGACCACTATGTGTTCATGGCCACCAGCATGGGCACGGTCAAGAAGACGGCGCTGGATGAGTTCAGCAACCCGCGCAAGGGCGGCATCATCGCCGTCAACCTGGATGACGGCGACTATCTGATTGGCGCTGCGCTCACCGACGGCCAGCACGACGTGATGCTGTTCAGCGACGGCGGCAAGGCCGTGCGCTTTGACGAAAACGATGTGCGCCCCCTGGGCCGCCAGGCCCGTGGCGTGCGCGGCATGATGCTGGAAGATGGCCAGAGCGTGATCGCCATGCTGGTGGCCGAGGACGAGACACAAAGCGTGCTGACCGCCACCATCAACGGCTACGGCAAGCGCACCAGCATCACCGAGTACACACGCCACGGCCGCGGCACCAAGGGCATGATCGCCATCCAGCAAAGCGAGCGCAACGGCAAGGTCGTGGCCGCCACGCTGGTGCATGCCGACGACGAGATCATGCTCATCACCGACAAGGGCGTGCTGGTGCGCACCCGCGTGAGCGAGATCCGCGAACTGGGCCGCGCTACGCAAGGCGTGACGCTGATCGCTCTGGACGAAGGCTCCCAGCTCAGCGGCCTGCAGCGCATTGTCGAAAACGATGCCAATGTGGCCGATGGCGACGCAGGTGCGGATGACGGCGCAGCCGATACGCCCGAGGCTTGACCCCGCGCGGCACTGGCTGCCGCGCCAGATTGCTATTAAAAGTAGAGCTGCTAGCGCTTACCCCATAAGCGCTAGCGGTCATTTTGACTCATAAACCATGACCCGCCCCTACAACTTCTCGGCCGGCCCGGCCGCCATTCCCGCCGAAGTCCTGGAACAAGCCGCCGCCGAAATGCTCGACTGGCACGGCAGCGGCATGGGCGTGATGGAGATGAGCCACCGGGGCAAGGAGTTTCTGTCCATCTACGAGCAGGCCGAAGCCGACCTGCGCGCACTGCTGGCCGTGCCCGCACACTTCAAGATCCTGTTCATGCAAGGCGGCGGCCTGGCTGAAAACGCCATCGTGCCGCTGAACCTTTCGCGCGCGGCGGCGGTGGACTTTGTGGTCACCGGCAGCTGGAGCCAGAAGTCGCAGAAGGAAGCGCGCAAGTACGCCTCCGAGGTGAACATCGTCGCGTCCGGCGAAGACTCCGGCTTTACCACCCTGCCCGACCCAGCGTCCTGGACGGTCAGCCGTGGCGCCAGCTACCTGCATATCTGCAGCAACGAGACCATCAACGGCATCGAGTTCCACCAGCTGCCCGACCTCCAGGCGCTGGGCAGCGACGCGCCCCTGGTCATCGACTTTTCGTCCCACGTCGCCTCGCGGCCCGTGGACTGGAGCCGTGTGGGCCTGGCCTTTGGCGGCGCGCAAAAGAACCTGGGCCCCGCCGGCCTCACGCTGGTGGTGGTGCGCGAAGACCTGCTGGGCCACGCCCTGC
>DAIQRN010000039.1:0-11746 GCA_036786185.1 Acidovorax sp.
ACCAGCACCTCAAGGCCCTGGGCCGCGTGCACGACCGCGCCCAGGCCCTGGCGGCGGTGCACGAGGCGGCCGAGGCGTTTGACACCTTCAACCTCGACATCATGTACGCGCTGCCCGGCCAGACGCTGAAGGAGCTAGAGCAGGACATGCAGACCGCGCTGGCGCTGCAGCCACCGCACATCTCCATCTACCACCTCACCATCGAGCCCAACACCTACTTCGCCAAGTTTCCCCCTGCCATCCCCGGGGACGACCAGGCCTACGCCATGCTCGACCGCATCACGGAGATGACGGCCCAGGCCGGGTTGGCGCGCTACGAAATATCGGCCTACGCGCAGCCGGGCCACCAGTGCTTTCACAACACCAACTACTGGCAGTTCGGCGACTACTTGGGGCTGGGCGCGGGCGCCCACAGCAAGCTCAGCTTTGCGCACCGCGTGGTGCGGCAAGTGCGCTTTCGCGAGCCGCGCCGCTACATGGACCACGCCCTGGCAGGGCGCGCCGTGGCGCAGGACGATGACGTCAAGCGCGCCGATCTGCCGTTTGAATACATGCTCAACGCCCTGCGCCTGCGCGAAGGCTTTGCGCTGCAGGACTTCATGGCGCGCACCGGACTGCCGCTCACCGCCATCGCCAAGGGACTGCAGGCCGCCGAAGGCAAGGGCTTGATCGAGCGCGACATGGGCCACGTGCGGCCCACCGAGCGCGGGTTTGACTTTTTAAGCGACCTGCAGGCGCTGTTTCTGGCCGACTGAGCTCAACCGCAGTTCACCGCCAGGATGCGGCCCTGGGCATCGACCTGCAGGTTCAGGCGCTGCGCGTCGAACTCCTTGGTCACCATTTGCCCTGGCCGCAGCACCCGGGCCATCTGCGCACCCGAGCGCACGCGGGCCGACTCGACCACCGAGGCCGTGCTGTTCTGGCCCACCACCGACTGCGCAGGCTGCGCATTGCACGCATTGACAGGTGCCGACGCGGCCGGTGCACCAGCGCCCGTAGCGCCCACTGTGCCATCGCGGGGCGTTGCCGGCGCCTGCTCGTAGCCCGCGCACCCGGCAAGGGTGGCGGCAAGGACGACAAGGCTGGCGGATGCAATGTGGCGCGGCGTGGGCATGGGGGCTCCTGTTGAATCTGTCCGCCACCATACTGGAAGGCACCACCCCGCGCAGTGACCACCGGTAACAGTGTCGATCCAGGGCAGCGCGGCGGCAGAACCGGCGCTGTCCTACAACCCAGCAGCGGCTGCCGTTTTACGATGAATACGTCGATACCCCCTCGACCCCACCCCTCCCGCTTGCGCAATGCAAGCGTTCAGCCCGCGTTATGCGGGCTTCTTTTTGCCGGGTGGGTTGTCTCGCACGTCAAGCAAAGCCGATGGGCCTTTATGTCTTTGCGCCGCGCTCCTGCAATGCAGCAAGGATGTGGGCAAGATGCCGGATGGGCGGGCCATGGATGCCCTGCCGCGCTACAGAACAACAATGATTCTTTATAAACCCGGAGCCCAGTTTCTCTACAAGGGCCGTCTGGCCACGGTGGATTTCGTGATGACCTTGCCCCTGTTTCGTGTAGTTCTTAACCCACGATTCACGCGGCCTTTTTACGCTGTGCCTCGTACCAGCGTTGTTCGTACTGCATCGGGCTGAGGTAGGATGTCCTGAGCATCTTCGAGTCCCTGCGCAGTCAACTCGCAGACGCAATGAGGGAGGCGGCCATCGACACGGCCCGCATCGCATTGACCTGGCCGCTCTTCGAAAAGGCTGAAACTGCGCCGCCAAGCAGACGCATTGATCCACGCAATCATCGAAAGCGCCAAACCTAGAGTGGTGCGGGTGCTGGGCACCAGCGTTGGAGACATTTTCCGCGACCCCATGCAACAAATGGATGCCCTCGATCGCGACATGAAAAAAGACGTCCAGGCGGTACGCCAGACTCTCATGAATCTACGCACCGAGCTGCGCAACCTCATGAGTGAAGAAACGCGGCAATTAGTCAACCTGGGGAGACTGGCCTATGCAGATAGCCTCGAGCGACTTGCGCTGGGAATGCGGGTCGTGGTCAGACGTTGCGAACGCGTCATCGGGATGAACATCGGCCTTAAGAAGGGTCCAGATGTCGGTGTGCAGATGTGGCTTTAAAACGTTCGTCCGCGTGGTCCCTCGGCCATGCGCGACGAGAGTAATTCCTTGTCTGTCGGGCTTGGCGGCGTCCGAAGAGCCAGATTGAATGCGTCAACTCACCGTAACCGGGGTGGGGCAGTTTTAGTGCGCCCGCGCCTGAATACGCACGTAGCTGCGGAACAACAATGCCAAGGGATAATCGCTGCAAAATCGAACATATTGTTACCAAGATCCTGCGCATTAACCACCCCCAGCAGTTGCTGCACGTATTGCGCTATTGGCCGCCACATTTGTGCAACGTCCAGCCGCAGCATAAGCATGAGGAGTTGATGCGGGGATTGCGACTGTCGCTGGCTCTGTGGAGTTACCGGTCGCCACTGTTGTTCTGCCATCCACCAGATTCCTCGTTCCTCACGTCAAAAAAGCACATGTAAATCGATAGCGGCTGTTCTTTGCAACTGCGGCAGCGCCTCCCACACCATTTCAGGAGATACCCCTTATGACACCGTTTCAGCCGCGAACTCTTAACGCAGACACTAGCCTCTCATTTTTGACCCAGATACCCGCGCTACGCTTTGGCGTTCCAATGACGCAACCCAGCCCCCAGGTGCGCTTGATACGTTTAGACGAAATCAACGAAGAGCGCCACCAAGCCTATCGACAGGCGCTGGCCAATGTCTATGCCACCCTGGATCCTAACCAGCCCGTGCGCTTGCTGTACCTGCTCGACGGTGGCCCAACGGGTGTCAATCTGTACTTCGGCGTGGCGGCCGAAGCGGCAGACGCCGACTTGTTGCACGATGCCATGCAAAACCTGCGCGGCGCGCTGGAAGGGCAACTGCCTGGCATCAATTTCGGTAAGGAAGTCGAAGCCACCCAAACAGATGCTCTGCTCGACCGTCTGTGCTGTTCGGCGCGACAAGGCGTGTTGTTGGGCACTCCCACCGGGCAGGAACAGGGTCAGGCCAACGAGGAGCTGAACTTCCAAGATATGGATCGCTTGGTGCGCGCGCTTCAGTCGGGCAGTGGGGGGGATACGGATTCCTGGCACATGGTCATCGTCAGCCAGCCCCTGACACGCCAGCAAATCCACCAGCAACTCGATGCCGCCTACGCACTGTCATCGCAGTTGACCCAGTACATCAGCACCAACGTGCAGCTTGGCGACAACAACAGCCGCCAAACTGGCACCTCCAGCGGCACCAGCGAATCGCGCGGTAGCAATACCGGTACGTCAAAAACTACGGGCGATAACAGAAGTGTTACCACCGGCACAAACCACAGCGACACAACAGGTACCAATCGCAGTGACACCATAGGCGATAACAAGAGCGATACGCGCGGCAAAAACCAAGGTGGCTCGGAAGGTAAAAACAACTCTAAATCTTCAAGTAATTCGTCCTCTGGTAGCTCGCAAGACACGAGCTGGGGAACTTCGGAATCCCGCACTACCGGTATTTCTTCCTCTCGTACTGACGGCATTTCTTCTTCCCGGACTACCGGCACCTCCGACTCCAAAACTGTCGGCAGCAGCACCAGCGACAGCCGCACCGAAGGTCTGTCTCTCACCCACTCAACCAACAGAGGAACCAACCAGTCCAACACCACTGGGCAGTCATTGAACGTATCGAAAGAAATCACCGACAAACGCGCTCAGCACCTGGCCGACTACCTGGACAAACAACTCATCGCCCGCTTGCAAAAAGGGCTGACCAAAGGCTTGTTCCACAGCGCCGTTTATTTGGCGGCTGAAAACAATGCCCTCTACCAGCGCCTCAAGAACACCGTGCGTGCCACTTTTCAGGGCAGCGAAACCACTTTATGCCCGTTGGAAGTGCATGACCTGCAACCGGCGCCCGGCAGATTGGGGCAACTATTGCGCTTGCCTGTGCTGGCCGACACCCCGCCAGCCGATGCGCTGCTGTTTCGCAGTCTGCACACCGTCGCACGCAACAGCTTGGGTAGCCTGATGACGGCGGACGAACTGGCCATCGTCGCCAGCCTGCCGCAACATGAACTGCAAGGTATCCGTCGGCGCCGAGCGATGGAATTCATCGTCGATCTGCCCGACCCGGAAGGCGACACGCTCGATCTGGGCACCGTTATGGACAGGGGCCGCCGCTACCCCAACAACCGGGTACGTTTGATGCGCAAAGACTTAAGCAAACACGTCTTTGTTACCGGCGTGACCGGCGCGGGAAAAACCACCACCTGCCTGAACTTGTTGCTGGAATCCGACCTGCCCTTTCTCGTCATCGAACCCGCCAAGACAGAATACCGCGAACTTGCCACGCGCCTGGAAGACATCGACTATTACCGCCCCAACGGCGACGACCACCAAAGCCTGCGCATCAACCCATTTGCCTTGGTGCGCAAAGGTCAGCGCATCAAAAGCCACGCGGGGTTTCTGAAAAACGTTTTTGCCGCCGTTTTTCCTATGGAAGCCTCCATGCCCATGATGGTGGAGGCCGCCATCATGGCTGCTTATGAAGACAAAGGCTGGGACATTGACGACAACGAATTCCTGCCCGGCGGTGATCCATTCGACCCCATGGCCCGTGCCTGGCCTACCATGACCGACATGATCCGCCAGCTCGACCGGATCATTCCCACCTACGGGTTGGGCAAGGAGTTCGAGGAGAAATATCGCGGCTCGCTTGTTTCGCGCCTGCGCAGCCTCACCGATGGCACCTTGGGCCAAGTGCTGGACGTACCCCAGTCTCTGTCTTTCGACGCGCTGCTTGAGCGCCGCGCCGTGATTGAGCTGGAGGAGCTGCAAGGCGGCGAGGAAAAAGCCCTGCTCATGGCCCTGCTGCTGGGCAGTATCAACGAAGCCATCCGCGCTCGCTATGCCAAAGAGCCTAGTTTTCGCCACCTCACCCTGATTGAGGAGGCACACCGCCTGCTTGCGCGCCCCGAGCCCGGCGACAAAGCTACCGCGATGGCGGTTGAAGCCTTTGCCGACATGCTGGCCGAGGTGCGCAAATACGGGGAGGGGCTGATCATTGCCGACCAGATTCCGGCTAAGCTCATCCCTGACATCATCAAAAACACCCACACCAAAATCGTCCACCGCCTGTTTGCAGAAGATGACCGCTGCGCCATGGGCGAAGCCATGATGATGGACGACGAGCAGCGTGCTTTTTTGCCTAATTTGGGCACGGGTGAGGCCATCGTTTTTTGCGGCGGCTGGCACGGCCCGGCCCATGCGGCCATCCGTAACGATCACGCCCAGACGGACAACCACGAAAAACCGGCCTTGGATCTGGATGCTTGCGGTGCGCAACAGCTTTGGCGCGAGCGGGCGCGCTACTACCCTCGGTTTTGCCATCTGGAGTGGTTGAGCAGGGAAGGGGATGACCCACAGCAGTTTGCACACTTTGTACGCAGCACCCGGCAGGCGCAAAAGCAATTACTGCGCCTGATTGATGTCCATGCCAAACCAGCCCATGCTGAAGCCGCTTTTTCCAGACTCAAGCAATGGCACACGGAATGGCAACCACTGGCGCAAGGGCAGCTGGCAAATGCCTGGATGGGCTTGCTGCTCGACGCCAACCCGCGCCCGCGCACGGACAAAAAGGACGTGAAACCTTTGGTTCCCAGCAATCTGCTGGTTCGCGTCACTGACACCTTGATGGCACTGTTGGCACAAAGCACTAGCGTGCAGGAATGGAATAGTCACAAAGCCGCAGTGAGTGCCAGAGATCTGCTTGAACATTTCGACCATTTGTCCAGCTTCAAGAGCTTCTGATTTAGCTCACCCTATCGACCTCACACTTTTTCAAATCAGGAGAAAACATCATGGGTTTTTTGTCAGATCTCGGCAGCGCCATTTCTAAAGGCTTCAGTGCCGTGTGCAGCACCGTCAGCGCGATTGGCAGCGCAGTTTCCTCGTTCGCCAACAGCATCAAACCGGTATTGGGGCCTGTGCTCTCCACCATCGCCAGCCTGGTACCCCACCCGGCGGTCAAAGCTATAGCCAATTTCGCCAACGCCTTGTTGCACGCGCTGGCTATTTTTCAGCCGCAAGAAACCGTGCAGGACATGGGTGATCGTGCGCTGCAAGCCGCAGATCAAGGCATCACCCTCGAAAAATTTGACAAATTCGATGAATACATGGATGCACTGCGCAATTTCGACATCAATCCCGAACTGAGCGAGAAATACACCCCGGTCGAGAAATTTGTCGCCGGATTGGGTATTGCCACCGTGGGCCTTGAAGACAAATTCAACGCTGAGCGTGGCAGCCTGAACGATGTCTGGCTGTTGCCGTTGACCAACTCAGAGTACTTCACCCCAGAGCGCATCAAAGACCTGCTGGAAAACGGCAAACAGATCGGCGATGTAAGTGCCTATCTCGAAAAGCGCATGAGCGGAGACGAAGCCAGCGAATTCAGAAAGAACTACGAATTCACCCCCGAAGGCAAGCCCATGAATGACAGTGAATTGGGCAAGCTTTATGACGCCCTCGACAGCTCCCGCGCGGAATGGGCCAAGCTGGAGCAACAAATCAAGGCCAGTGATTGATATGGAAAATGCAATTAAAGCCTTGCCAGCAAAGCGCGAGCAGCTATCAAAGAAAGAGCAAAAAACCAGTGCTATTTCAGGTGCTCCTGTGGCTACCCACCTCGTCCTGGTGCTTCATGCCAACGAACTTGTAGCGTGGCAAGTTTCATGGGGCAGCAAGCCGAAGATGCTGCCCATCAAAGGAGAGCAGCGGCTGCCTGTACGCAATACACAGGAACTGGAAAGCGCCCGTACCGACATTGCCGAACGTCTGCGCGGCAATGGTGTAAACGTGGCCTGCACACATTGGCTGGCCGATGCTGGCGGACGGCAGTGGTGTGCAGACAGCGCAGTCAAAGCCGGCAATGAAGCCACCTGGCAGTTGCTGGCATGGGAGTGGCTGGCGGATCGCTTCGGTTTGGGCAATGCCTCGCCTTGGGAGGCTGCAGGAACATTCGCCGATCAGGTGCTGCCCTGGCTCATCACGGCGGATGACAGCCGTCAACGCCAACACCTGCAAAACGCCCGAGAAAGCGAACACCTCAGCGAGACCGAGCGTCTCGCCACCGAACGTGCCTCACTGGCGCAAGAAAACGATCGGTTGCGTGGGCAGAACGCAGCCCTGCAACTGGTAGACATTGAGCGGCTGGCAACCTTTCTGCCAGCGCTGTTTCCGCGCGTTTTTACCGTGCTCGGTCCCACAGATTTGGCCCTTTTGTGCGGGCGGGTGACGCCACTTTCTATTCCCAACCCTTATCCCGAACCAAGTGAAGAAGCACTACGTGCCCTGCAAAGGCGCTTTCGCGCGCTGCCGCACGAACTTCAAAAGCAAATCATCAGCTTTGTCGCCCCACTGCCGCAACGCCAAAAACTCCAGCCCCGCCCTGAAATGCGCGAGCTGGTTCAATCTCTGGAAGGGATGTGACTATGGCTAATAACAGCAGTGTCCCCGACAAATTGGACAATGACAGCCGAAAAAGATGGGAGAAGCTGGAATCGCAGTGGGCGAAGTCCCCTGGTGAACTCGGCCTGTCGAATCTGACTCTGCCAGACCTGCGCCTACTACTGGAACACTTTGCGTCGCTGCAAGAGTTGCTTCGCCACATTGCCGCACCAGCACAGCACACCATACCGACGGCTGAAGACAAAAGCAGCGCAGCGCCCCAACCGGCGATCTTACAGGCCATGGAGCAACTGCAAACCCAACTGCAGCAGGCACGGACCGAACTACAACAGACCAAGAGCGAATTCAACCACTTGACGTCGCAATGCCAGGCAGCGCAGCGTGACCTCGCTGCATCCAATACAGCGGTGCAAAAGCTCCAGCAAGACAACAAAACCCTGAAGCAGACTCGCAAGCAACTGGAAAGGCAATTGCAACAAACGCAAGAACAACTCAGTGCTTGTCAGGCTATACAGATGCAGATTCCGCTTGAACTGGCCCTGCTGCGCAGAGACCCGGATTTGGCGCAGCGGCTAGATCTACCCGATCTGCCCAGTGACGACACGCAGGCGCTCATCCAAACCGTAGCTGTGCTGGCCCAACTCGACAACCTCAAACGCCTGTGGGAAACCCTCAAAGACCGCTGCGAAGCGGAAAACCGCCCCGCCAGCGAGCCCGAACGTGCCCTGCTGGAAGCAGCGCTCGTCTGGCACAACCACAACTGGCGCACCCGGCCATACCGCCTGATGGAAGCCACACCTTCCAGCACCTACCATTTTGAAAGGCACCTGCGCAGCCGCCAAACCCCTACCGGGGAAACAGTAGCAGCGACAGATTTGCCCGGCATCGCGGATAACAGCGGAACCCCCCTGTGCAAAGCACTGGTGCGCACGCACTGATAGTGAGTCCCGACCTATGATGAACGCTCCACCAACGAACTCCTCCCCCCTGAACCTTGCCGAACGCCATGCAGAAAACCTGGCGGGATTCATCAACCGCTTGGACCAAAGCCGCTTCTGGCACATCCTCCCTAAAGGCACTAACAATCTCACCAAGGCAGTTGGTATGTTTGACGTGCATACTGGAAGGCCAGTACCAGCCGTTGCCGAGTTGCGAGCCTTCCTTGACAAGCATCCCTTTGTCCATGTCCAGGCCCTGCAGAGCAAGAAAACCCTCGCTACGCTGCAAAGCAGCGCCCGGCTGTTGTGGAATAACGAAGAGAGTGATCACGGATATTCCATTGCAGACGGCAAGCAGGTGGTGCAGCAGTTCCAAAGGGCCAAACTGGATAACTGGCGCTTACCAACCAAAGAGATGCTCCAGCGCTTCGCGATGGACGGCTCCAATCCTTACCGGGTGGGCCAAGAATTCCGGCTTGTGCAGGCAGACGGCAAGGAACAGGCCTATTGGCTTAGCGCAGGCGGCCGCTGCGATGTAGACAAAGGGTATTGGAGTTCAAGCACTGATGGCAACCTAGGAGCAATTTTTGCCTGTAACACCCATTGGCAGGACGCAAGCGATATCGACTTATTGACCGATCTGGCGAAACGAGGTTGGCAGTTGGTGACCCCGCAAGGCGAAAAATTCCCGCCTGAACACTCCATCCCGCCCCAGGATCTGTCCATAGAAGCACTGTTGGCAACCTGGGTGAGAAGCCAACAAATTCTGCACTCTCACTCACAAGACGAGGTAACGATCAACCCACTCGATTATTGGATTCACATGCAGCTCACTGCCTTGGACTACACCCCCTGCCGCCTGCCCAGACTCGAAGCCTCCCAACTGACCGACCCAGAAAAAGGCCTTTGGGAACTCTGGGGGGGAACGCAGGAAGCGCTGAAAGAATTCAACTGTGTTGCCCGTGACCCCGGCCGCGATGTGCAGCACCGTGCGGTGGCCATCGACTTTGGTACCAGCAGCACCGTGGTGGCCATGGACACGGCCAGTGGCGCACGCGAGTTGCTGCGCATTGGTGTGCGTGATTTTTACGAACCCGTACAAGCCAGGCATTTTGAAAACCCTACGGTGCTGGAATGCCTGGATTTCACGGCCTTCAACAACGCCTGGACGGACAAGGCCTACCGTCCTGCGCTGGATTGGAACTGGATGCGCGCCGCACACGAAGCCCAGGCCAGCTTCCGCGACAACCCCGGCGATACCGTGGCTCTGTCCAGCATCCTGCCCCGGCTGAAGCAATGGGCGCTGCGATCCCATGACAACCGGCGCGTGCGCCTTACCGACCGCCAGGGATATGAGATGGAACTGGCGCCCCATACCGAGCGCAACCCCGTGCGTGGCCAGCCGTTGGCGGTATCCGAAGACGACCCTTTCGATCCCATCGAACTGTACGCTTGGTACTTGGGCATGGCCATCAACTGGCGCGGGCGCGGGCTGTTTCTCAAGTATTACCTGTCATTCCCGGTGAAATACCCGCGCGAGGTCAAGGAGCGGGTTCTGGCCAGCTTCCGGCGCGGCCTGCAACGCAGCCTGCCGGACACGTTGATCCAGCACCACCCCAAGGTGCTCAATGATTTCGAGGTTGCAGATCTAGCCAGCGAGCCCGCCGCCTACGCTGCTTCCGCACTGCCGCATCTGGGGGTGGAGCCTACCGAAGAGGGTGTGCCGTATGCCGTCTTTGATTTTGGCGGTGGCACCAGTGATTTTGACTACGGCCTGCTGCGCTGGGCCACGCCCGAGGAGGAAGACCAAGGTTACGAGCGCGTTTTCGAGCACCAGGCAAGTGAGGGCGATAATTTTCTGGGCGGCGAGAACCTGCTGGAGCACTTGGTCTATGAAAGCTTCAAACACAACCTGCCCGTGCTGCGGGAAAAGCGCATCCAGTTCACGCAGCCCATCGATGCCCAGCCCTTCGCGGGCAGTGAAGCATTTCTCACCGCCACTCAAGCTGCGCAAACCAATACCGTGATGCTGGCGGCCAAACTGCGCAGTTTTCTGGAGAAAGACAAGTCCGAGCCAATTTCGCAAATGAAGCTGGAGCTGATTGACGCCAATGGCAACAAACAGACCTGCGAACTGGCATTAGATGCTCAGGCGCTGGACGCCCTGCTGGCAAGTCGCATGCGCCGTGGCGTGGAGGCTTTTCTGGCTGGACTGGCCCGCCTGCACCGCAAGCTGCCGACTGCTGCGCCCATTCAAATTCTGCTGGCGGGCAACGGCAGCCGCTCGCGCCATATCAAATCGCTTTTTGATACGAACAGTCCGATGTGGGAGGAACTGCTGGCCCAGGCATTTGGTCACGGCCAAAACGACTGGAGTGGTGAAGTGCCCACCATCGTGGTTCACCCGCCCCTCCCTATGGATGAAAAGCACCCCCACGCCCCCACCACTAAGACAGGCGTAGCACTGGGCCTGCTGCGCTTGGTGCCAGGCGAGAACACATTGCTGAAAAATCATCTGCATACAGCCAACGACGGGCAAGCCCCGTTTGCCTGGTTTGCCGGACGATTGCGCCGTGGACGCTTCGAACCGGTCATTGCACCCAACATGGCTTATGGCGAATGGCGGGAGCTGGGGCCACTGCAACAAGGTGTTTTCAGCATGTATGTCACATCCAGCCCACGCGCCCATAACGGCCTGAGCGAAGGAGATGTAGAGTTGAAGAAGCACCGGCTTGACTTCCCTGCTGCCCCGGTGGGTGCTCGCCTTTTTGCCCGCGCCGTTAAGCCACATCTGCTGGAGCTGGCAGCCGCACCAGATATGGCGGATCTGGAGGACACGGGTGTAACTGCCTTCAGTTTCAAATGAGCCTTGTCAGTGCGTCCCGCGCCCATGCACTACCACTACCCTGTCAATCGTATTCAGCCGTCTCTACACCCTGCGCAATCAGCTGATTCACGGTGGTGCAACCTGGGACGGGAAGGTCAACCATGATCAATTGCGCGATTGCACGCGTTTTTTGGGAAAGCTGGTACCTACCGTCATCATGCTGATGATGGATAACCACTCTGCCCAATGGGGCGAGGCCGTATACCCGGTCGTTGATCAAGACGGCTGAGCGTCAAGCCTTTGCAGACGATTGCAGAATGCAATGGCACACCAAATGGCATACTGACTGCAACACAAAACAAAAAAGCCTAATTGAATCAATCACTTAGGCTTTTTTACTGGCGGAGAGTGTGAGATTCGAACTCACGGACGGTTGCCCGTCGGCAGTTTTCAA
>DAIQRN010000437.1:0-2882 GCA_036786185.1 Acidovorax sp.
GGCACCACTTCGTCGCGGTAATGCCGCGCCACGTCGTAGGCGGTTCGGTAGGCTGAATAGCTTTCGCGCAGGCTCGATCCCGCAGAGCGCACCGTGGCTTCGAGTTGATTGGCGGCCATCAGCGTTTGGGCGTTCATCGCGTCACGCTGCATGCCGCCCCAGTCAAAAATGGGCAGGCGCATATCGATTTCCCAGCCGCGTGCTGTGGAGCGGGAGCCATCGGCATTGTCAAATGTCGTGTTGCGCCGCCCGGTCAGCTCGATATCGGTGAAGCTGGTCACCATGTTCAGCCCCTGGGCCTTGGCGGCACCCTCCAACGCAGTCTGTGCCAGGCGAATGTCCAGGCGTGCCTGGGTCGCCAACGTGCCAACCGCCTGCGGATCCAGTGCTTGTTGGGGGAGATCGGGCAGCCGTTCGGGCAGCTGCAGCGCCTGCGCTTGGCGCTCATTGAGCCCCAGCAGGCGCACCAGCTCTTCCCGGCTGGCCGTGGCTTGGTGTTGGGCCGTGCTCAGTTGCGTGGCCGCATCGGCATAAAAAGCCTGTTCACGTGCGCGGGCAATGCGGTTGAAGTTGCCCACGCTCTGCATGCGCTTGGCCAGTTCGGCACCCGCTTCGGCGCTGTCATAGACCTGCTTGGCATATTGGAGCATCTGCTGCGCGGCCACGGCCCGCACCCAAGCTTGGCGCACGCGCGTGACATGGTCCACCACGTCGCTGATCAAACGTAATTGCGATTGCTCGATTCTGCGAGTGGCGACACCGTAGCGGGTCGGCAAGGTCACCAGATCCAACAGGCCAAAGGAAAGCGCACGCCCCAATTCCAGCTCGCTACCGGCCGTCATGCGCTCAAAACTGAAAATGGGGTTGGCAATCCGCCCTACCTGGGCAGCAGCGGCCGCATTCGCCCAGCCTTGCGCCAGCAGGGCCTGCAGGGATGGGCTGTTCACCAAGGTCAACTGGACGGCATCTTTCTGTTCCAGGGGCTGCGCCAGCAAGGCTTGAGCGGCCTGCGCACGCTGGTCGCGCTCCTCCTGGGTGCGGGCCAAGGCGAGTTTGCCTTCGGTGAAGCTGCCCGCTTCGGCGTTAACTCGACCCATGCTCTGATCCAGGCTGACACTGGCACATCCGGTCAGCACCGCCAGCCCCAGGGCGGACAGCGTCAGCTTGATAGGAGTGGCACGCAAACCCTTCATGGCGTGTCTCCTTGGTGATGATCGGCATGCGGATCGCTGGCGGGCGCAACGCCTTTGGCGGGCGCAGGCTGGCCCGACCTGGCTTCCTTAGCATAGGCACGCCAGCCACCGATTTGGCCCACGCGATCATTGGCTTCACGCCAAGATTGCACCTGCTGATCCGCATAGGCCTGGTAGGCACCGATGGGGGACGAGTACTGCAGCTTCGTCGGCAGTGAGGGCTGGGGGGCTTCGCTATCTGCCGGGGCTTGTGCAAAAGCCGCCCCTGCGAACAACGCCAGTGTCCAAGGCAACAGGGCCCTGAAGAGTGGCTGGTGATGGGAATGGGCCATGGTCTCCTCTGAAAGCATTTCTAATCTCATGCTGGAGATTTTGAAAAAGCCGCCCTTTCAGCAAGATGTTGGCAACATTACATTCTTGTCAGCTTCGTGTTGGTACCTCTCCAACGCGGCACACTTACGCGGGAACCTTTAATGGAGCATGCGGGTGAAGATATTGATCGTCGAAGACGAGCCCAAGACGGGCGAGTATTTGCGCCAGGGCCTGAGCGAGGCTGGGTATGTCGCGGACCTGGTGCCCCATGGCACCGATGGGCTGCACATGGCTTTGCACGGTGCTTACGACCTCGTGGTCTTGGATGTCATGCTGCCCGGGCTGAACGGCTGGCAGGTGCTGCAATCGCTGCGCGAGCGCGGCCTGCAAATGCCCGTGCTGTTCCTGACCGCACGCGATCAAGTGGAGGACCGCGTCAAAGGACTGGAACTCGGTGCCGACGACTACCTTGTCAAGCCATTCTCGTTTGCCGAATTGCTGGCCAGGGTGCGGATCATTCTGCGGCGCGGCCACGCAGGCAACGAGAGCACCGTGCTGCGAGTGGCCGACCTGGAACTGGATTTGCTGCGCCGCCGAGTATCCCGAAACGGCAGGCGCGTGGATCTGACGGCCAAGGAATTCGGCCTGCTGGAACTGCTGATGCGTCGCCACGGTGAAGTGTTGCCACGCTCCCTGATCGCATCGCAGGTGTGGGACATGAACTTTGACAGCGACACCAACGTCATCGAGGTGGCGATGCGCCGCCTGCGCGTGAAGATTGATGAGGGCCACGCGGTCAAGCTGATCCAGACCGTGCGCGGCATGGGCTATGTGCTCGACGTACCGCTGGAGGAATAGGGGATGTGCCGGGTTCGTTGGGGCCGTTTGCCGCTGACGCAGCGCCTGACCCTGCTCTTCACTGCGGTGGCAGCGTCGGTGGTGCTGGGGCTGGGTGCCTTGTTTCTGGTGGAGTCCGAGCGGCATTTCGTCGAGCTTGACCGGATGGCGCTGCAAAACAAGCAACGCCTGATCGAGGACCTTCTGCGCAATGCCAACTCGGCGGACGATGCCCGTGGGCGATTGGGCGAGGCGCTGAGCTACCACCATGGCCTCTACGCCCTGGTGCAGGACGGGCAAGGTTTCGTGGTCTTTCGGTCCCAGGGGCTCTCTCCCCCGATGCGCGGCGAGGAAGCCCTGCACACCGGTGAAGGTCCGGCATTTGGGGTGTGGCACCACGGCAATGCCCGGTTCCATACGCTGGCCTTCAAGGCAGCCCCGGCCTACTCCCCCACCCCCCTTAGCGTCTGGATCGCCGCGGATACGGAACACCACACGCAGTTTCTCGACGGCCTGCGGCGCGACCTAGCCTTGTATGTG
>DAIQRN010000438.1:0-2879 GCA_036786185.1 Acidovorax sp.
GGGTACAGGGCCATCACGCCGTTGGCCTGCAGCCAGCGGCCTTCGATGATCTTCTTGAGCATGGCCTGGCCGTCGGCAAAGACGCGCGTGGCCTCCACGCCCACGACTTCATCGCTCAGGATGGCCGGGTAGGGCCCTGCCAGGTCCCAGGTCTGGAAGAACGGGCCCCAGTCGATGTAGCGGGCCAGTTCGGCCAGGTCGAAGTTCTTGAACACGCGCCGTCCCAGGGCCCGTGGCGCGACGGGCTGGTAGGCGCTCCAGTCGATGGGCGTGCGGTTGGCGCGCACCTTGGCCAGGGGCCACAGCGGCACCTGCTTCTTGTTGGCGTGCTGGGTGCGCACCTTGTCGTAGTCGGCGTTGACCTCTGCCACGAAGGCCTCGACGTTGTCGCCGAGCAGGCTTTGCGCCACGCCCACGCTGCGCGAGGCGTCGGGCACATAGACCACGGGGCCGTCGTAGTGCGGCGCGATCTTCACGGCGGTGTGCACGCGCGAGCAGGTGGCGCCGCCGATCAGCAGCGGAATCTTCTTGACGCGGAAATGGTCGTCCTTGTGCATCTCGGCGGCGACGTACTGCATCTCCTCGAGGCTGGGCGTGATCAGGCCCGACAGGCCGACGATGTCGGCGCCCTCGGCCTTGGCGCGCGCCAGAATCTCGTGGCAGGGCACCATCACGCCCATGTTGATGACCTCGAAGTTGTTGCACTGCAAGACCACGGTGACGATGTTCTTGCCGATGTCGTGCACGTCGCCCTTGACGGTGGCAATGACGATCTTGCCCTTGGTGCGCACGTCGCGCCCGGCCAGTTCGTCCTGGCGCTTTTCTTCTTCGATGTAGGGGATCAGGTGCGCCACGGCCAGCTTCATCACGCGCGCCGACTTGACCACCTGGGGCAGGAACATCTTGCCCTGGCCGAACAGGTCGCCCACGATGGACATGCCGTCCATCAGCGGCCCTTCGATCACGTGCAGCGGGCGCCCGCCGCTGGCCAGGATGCCCTGGTAGGCCTCTTCGGTGTCCTCGACGATGAAGTCGGTGATGCCGTGCACCAGCGCGTGCGAGAGGCGCTCGCCCACGGTCTTGGGCGCTTCGGGCGTGCCGCGCCATTCGAGCTTCTTGCTCTCGTCCTTGGCCGCGCCCTTGGCGTTCTCGGCCACTTCCAGCAGCCGTTCCGCCGCGTCGGGGCGGCGGTTCAGGATCACGTCCTCGACGCGCTCGCGCAGCGCGGCGTCCAGGTCGTCGTACACGCCCACCATGCCGGCGTTGACGATGCCCATGTCCAGGCCCGCCGAAATGGCGTGGTACAGGAACACGGTGTGGATGGCCTCGCGCATGGGGTCGTTCCCCCGGAAGCTGAACGACACATTCGACACGCCGCCCGACACCTTGGCGCCCGGCAGGTTGGCCTTGATCCAGCGCGTGGCCTCGATGAACTCCACGGCGTAGTTGTTGTGCTCTTCGATGCCGGTGGCAATGGCGAAGATGTTGGGGTCGAAGATGATGTCCTCGGGCGGAAACCCGACCTCATCGACCAGGATGCGGTAGGCGCGCTCGCAAATCTCGATCTTGCGCTGGTAGGTGTCGGCCTGGCCCTGCTCGTCAAACGCCATGACCACGGCGGCGGCGCCATAGCGGCGCACCAGCTTGGCCTGCTGCTTGAAGGCGTCCACGCCCTCCTTCATGCTGATGGAGTTGACGATGGGCTTGCCCTGGATGCAGCGCAGGCCCGCCTCGATGACGTCCCACTTGGAGCTGTCCACCATGATGGGCAAGCGCGAGATGTCGGGCTCGGAGGCGATCAGGTTCAGGAACCGCACCATGGCGGCCTTGCTGTCCAGCATGGCCTCGTCCATGTTGATGTCGATGATCTGCGCGCCGTTCTCAACCTGCTGGCGGGCCACGGCCAGCGCGTCCTCGAACTGGCCGTTCAGGATCATGCGTGCAAAGGCCTTGGAGCCGGTGACGTTGGTGCGCTCGCCGATGTTGACGAACAGGCTGCCCTCGCCGATGGAGACGGGCTCCAGGCCGGACAGCTTCATGGGGGGGACGACGGGAAGATCAGACATGGCTCACCTGTGGCGGGGGGTTGCGGCAGGCGAGCGTCGTTCGAATGCAAAAACAAGCTCCCAAGCCTGACGGGCCGTGGCGGCTCGCTGCAACGCTCCTTGGGAAACCGGTGATTTTACGCGGCGACGGGCTGCGCCGACGCAGGCAGGCCGAACACCCTGTCAAACACCCAGTTGAAGACGAAGGTGTAGCAAAGAAAAAACACGATCAACCCCAGGTCCATCACAAAGGCTGCCCACAGGCTGACGCCGAACCACCAGGCGAACAGCGGCACCAGGGTGAAGACCAGGCCGCCCTCGAAACCGATGGCGTGCGCCACGCGCCGCGCCACGCTGCGGCCGCGCACGGGCTGGCGCGCCTCCCAGCGCTCGAAAGCCCAGTTGAACACGATGTTCCACACGATGGCGATGGCCGAGGCGGCCACGGCCACCACGCTGGAGTGGCCCGCGCCCTGGCCCGTGAGCAGCGCCAGCCCCAGGGTGGCGGCGGCGATGGCGATGAGTTCGTACAGGGTGACGTAGATGACGCGGCGCTTGACGCCTTGCAGGCCGCCGGAGGGGGAAACATGGGAAGACATGGGTGCGACTTTACAGGCGCATTGCTGATACATAAAGTCAGCTTATTTCAGTTTTATTGATAATTTGCCATGGCTTTCTCGTCCGACAGCGCGCTGGTCTTTTTGGCCGTACTGGACCACGGCTCGTTTTCCGCTGCGGCGCGGGCGCTGTCGCGTGTGCCGTCGGCGGTGAGCATGGCCATGGCCCACCTGGAGGCCGAGCTGGATGTGCAGCTGTTTGACCGCAGCGGACGCG
>DAIQRN010000439.1:0-2877 GCA_036786185.1 Acidovorax sp.
TCCTCGGTCAGCCCCTATCTTTTCATCTGGGTGATTCCGGGGTCCATGCTGGTCCTGCCCTTCATGGCCTGGTTTCTGGACCGGCAGCGCAAGCGCAGAGAGAGAAAAGCGGCGCGCTAAGGCCAAGGCTGGGCCGCTGGCGGCGGCCCGGGCCCGCAGGCCGGTCAGGCCCAGTTGTTGGAGAGGGCCACCAGCATCCCCGCCCCCACCAGGCCCACCTGCCAGCGCACGGCCGTGGTCCACGACGGCACGTGGCGCTCCACGCGCAGATAGAGCTGGCGCCCGGCTGCCAGCGACAGCGCAAACGCCAGCACCATGCCCTGGGCGTTGACCACCGGGGACGCGGGCCACAGGCCGCTGACCACCGCGTTGACCAGCAGGCACACGGCAAAGTGCACCAGAAAGATCGAGTACGACATCTGCCCCAGCCGCGCCAACGGCGCCAGCAGCGCTGCGCCCCCCCCGGACTGCAGCCAGCCACCGCGCAATGCCACGACGACGAACAGCGCCGTGGCCAGGGCCACCGCGATGCGGCCCCGGGGCTCGATGGCCAGCGCCACGCCGCCCAACGCCACTATCACGCCCAGCCAGACCCATGCACGCGGCGCCCGCACGGCCCAGCAGGCCAGCATGCCCAGGGCATAGGCGCCAAAAAAATACACGGCCCACATGTCCAGCTCGGGCAGGCGGTTGAACCCCCACAGCGACGCCGCCGCCCCCAGCACGACGGCGCCCTGCCCCAGCCGTGCCGCATGGCGCCGCGCCCAGTCGCCCGGCAGCGCGCGCACGCCGGCCCACAGCAGCACCGTGAGAGCAAACAGCTGAAAATCGATGGCCACGTACCAGACACCGGCGGACAGCGCGCTCTCGCCCACGATGTCCTGCAGCAGCAGCGCATTGGCCAGCAGTTGCGCCAGGGTGGGCTCGTCGGGTACCGAGGCATGGTCCATGAAGGGGCGCACCATCGCCGCCGCCACCACGGTCAGCAGCAGCGCCACGGCATAGGGCACGACCAGCCGCACAAAACGCCGTGCAATGGTCAGACCCGCCTGGTCAAACCGGGCCACGCCCTGCGGCGCCAGGCTGGCTGCGGCCAGATACCCGCCCAGCACCAGAAACACCTGCACCGCCATGCGCCCATAGTCGTACAGCCAGGTCATGAGCTGCGGCGCCAGGGGCTGGGCGATGTCCGACATGGGCCCGTAAAAGGCCAGGTGGTGCCAGACGATGACCATGCACGCCAGGCCCTTGACCATGTCGATCAGGGGCGTGCGGGAACTGGGGGAGGACATGCGAAGGTGACAGAAAACGGGCCCCGTCTTCCCGCGCCATCCGCGTGAGGCCAAACGCGTATTGTCGCTGGTCAGGATGCAGGGCGTGCCACCGCCGGACCGCACCGGCACGCCATGCCTGAGCCCACCACCGGCCAGGCGAGCGGATCAGTAGCGCAGGCTGCCCTCTGCATCCACGATGGCCAGTTCCACATACGTGGAGCCATTGCGGCTCTTGGGAGAGTACTTCACGTTGAAGCGGCCGAACGAGATTTCGCCCGCGTCTTCCATGGCCTTGATGAAACTCTCGGTGGTCAGGTTGCGCCCGGCGCGGCGCAGCCCCTCGACCAGCAGCCGCGCGTGCACGAATCCGTCGAACTGCGCTGCCGACGGCTGGGCGCCGGGTGATTTGGCACGCAGCAGGTTGAGGTAGTCCGCCACCACCGGGATGGTGGTGTTGCGCAGCGACGGCATGATCTGCGCCAGGATGATGCCGCGCGCCTTTTCCTTGAGCTCGCGGTTGATCACATCCAGGCTCATGACCGAGAAACCGTAGTAGGCGGGCCGAGCGCTGGTGGCCTGCACCTCCTTGATGTAGTTGGTGAAGGAAGCGCCCCCCGTGGCCATGATCACTGCCTGTGGCTGGGCTTTCTCCGTGGCCGCCGCTGCCGCAGCGAAGTCCGGCTTCTGCGGATCGAGCTTGAACTCGGCCATGAAGGGCAGCTGCAGTGCCTGTGACGCCTTGCGCAGCTCCGCCACCAGAGCCTTGCCCAGGCCATCGTCCAGATACAGGACCGCAACGCGGGTGATGCCCTGGCGCTGAAGCTGGGAGACGATCTTCTGGGCTTCGCTCTCATAGCCCGCACGCACATGGAATAACAGGGGGTTGAACGTTTCGCGCAGCGCCGAGGCGCCGGTGACAGGTCCGAACAGCAAGGTGCGGTGATCATTGATGAGGGGCAGGATCGCGGCGGTCTGCGCCGTGCCCGTGCTGTGGTAGATCATGAAGACCTTGTCGGCTTCGAGCAGCTGGCGCGTGTTGGCCACGGCCTTCTGGGCGTCAAAGCCGTCGTCCAGCGTGGTGTAGCGGATCTGGCGGCCGTGCACCCCACCCTTGGCGTTGACGGACTCGAACAGCAGCCGCGAGCCTTCGGTGTACTGCACCGTCTGCGGCCCCAAGGGCCCGGAAAGCACGACCGATGCACCCAGGTGGATTTCGGTGTCGGTCACCCCCTCATTGCGGGCGTGGACCGCTCCCGCCATACCCAGTGCCACCAGCAGCAGCATCATGAAATTGCGCAAAACGTTTCCCTCCTTTGTCGACAACACCGGTGTCAGCCGTGCAAGTCACCCCCGCGGGACGACATCGGCAGCACCGTTGGCAGCCATTCCCAGCGCTGCACAGTCATCGACAATTAGTTACTTAACATCACCATTTTCGCCGCAGCACCCCAAAGTATTGATGGGGGTTTGCCCTTGTGCCTGTGCGTGTGCCCAAAAGCGTTTCGCCCGCCCTGTGCAGATGCACAAGGCGGGCGAAAGGGAGAAAGGGGGTGGAAAGCGCTGTCTACCAGAGCTGCAGATCAGCGGGTAGTCCGGCCGCGGC
>DAIQRN010000440.1:0-2858 GCA_036786185.1 Acidovorax sp.
TCCACGTTGAGCGCGCGCAACTGCTGCTGCACGGCGGGCGTGGCCACGGTGGCCACCACCGCGCGCTGCAGCCGTTCCACCACTGGGCGCGGCGTGCGGGCGGGCACGGCCAGCGCGTTCCACGAGGTGGCCACGAAGCCTTTCACGCCCTGCTCCAGCGCCGTGGGGGCATCGGGCAACACGGCAGAGCGCTGCTCGCCGGTGACCGCCAGCACGCGCAGCGCCCCGGCGCGCACCTGCGGCAAGGCGGGGCCCAGAATCTCCACGCCCACATCCACCTGCCGCCCGCGCAAGGCGGTGATGAGCGCCGGCGTGCCGTTGAAGGGCACCACCTGCGCGTCGATGGCTGCGCTGCTCTTGAACAGTTCGGCCGCCAGGTGCTGCGTGCTGCCGATGTTGATGCTGCCGATATTGAGCTGACCCGGGTGGGCCCGCGCATGCGCGAGCAGCTGGGCCAGCGTGCCGTGCGGTGAATCGGCAGGCGCCAGCACCGCGATGTCAAAAAACCCCAGCGTGCTCACCGGCGTGAAGTCGGCCAGCGTGTCGTAGGGCAGCGACTTGAACAGGCCCGCCGACACTGCGGTGCCGTTGGACAGCAGGAACAGCGTGTGCCCGTCGGGCTCGGCTCGGGCCACGCTGTCTGCGGCCACCACACCGCCTGCGCCCGAGCGGTTGTCGATCACCACCGGTTGCCCCAGCCGCTCGGCCAGGCCTGTGGCCACGGCGCGGGCCGTGAGGTCGCCCACGCCGCCCGCCGCGAAGGGCACGACGATGCGCAGTGCCCTGGAGGGGAAGGCGGGCTGGGCGTACAGCCAACCCCAGGGGGCGAGTCCCGCAGCAACAATGGCGCCGACGGCGGCGCGCCGGCCCATCAGCCCACGAACTGCACCAACCATAGCGAAATCGGCGGAAACACCAGCAGCAGCGTGGTGCGCACCATGTCGCTGGCCAGGAAGGGCATCACCCCCCGATAGCTCTCGGCGATGGGCACGTCCTTCGCCAGACCGTTAACGACATAGACGTTCAGCCCCACGGGCGGCGCGAGCAGGCCGAAACCCACGGTCATGAGCACCATGATGCCAAACCAGATGGCCGTGTGTTCCTGCGACATGCCGAAGTCCAGGCCCATGATCACCGGGAAGAAGATGGGGATGGTCAGAAGAATCATGGACAGCTCGTCCATCACAGCGCCCAGCACCACGTAGAAGACCAGGATGCCCGCCACCACCATGTAGGGCGATACGTCCCAGCCCTGGATCAGGCTGGCCAGCTGGCCAGGTACCTGTGTCAGCGCCAGCGCCGTGTTCATCATGTCGGCGCCGATGAAGATCATGAAGATCATCGCGCTGGCCGATGCCGTGGACAGGAAACACTGCTTGACCTTCTCCAGCGTCAGCTCGCGCTTGAGCAGCGCCGCGACAAAGGTGCAGGCGACACCCACACCCGCCCCTTCGGTGGGAGTGAACAGGCCGCCATAGATACCGCCAAACACCAGCAGGAACACGATGGCAATGGGCAGCACACCCATCAGGGCCTGCAGGGACATCTTGGGCAGGTCCACCGTATGGTCGGGCGCATGGCCTGGGCGTATGCGCACGTAGATCGCGATCGCGATCATGTAGCCCAGCATGGCGATGATGCCGGGTATGGTGGCCGCAGCAAACAGCTTGGCGATGTTCTGCTCGGTGAGGATGGCGTAGATCACCAACGGCACAGACGGCGGGATCAGGATGCCCAGCGTGCCGCCCGCCGCCAGCGTGCCGGTGGCCAGACGGCCGGAGTAGCCGTGCCGCTTCATCTCGGGCAGCGCCACCGAGGTGATGGTGGCCGCAGTGGCAATGGACGAGCCGCAAATGGCACCAAAGGCCGCGCTCGCACCCACCGCCGCCATGGCCAGCCCGCCCTTGAAGCGTGCCATGAGCACGCTGGCAAACTGGAACAGCGCCTTGGAGATGCCCCCTTGCGTGGCAAAGTTGCCCATGAGGATGAACAGCGGGATCACCGTGAGGTCATAGCTTGCAAAGCGCGCAAAGACCAGGCCGTTGAGGTTGTTGAGGAACGGCGGCAGCCCTATCTGATAGAGGTAGCCAAACACGCCTGCGGCAAACATCGCGGCCGCGATGGGCACGCGCACCACCATGAGTGCCAGCATCACGCCAAAGATCGACAGGGCGAGGAACAGCGGGCTCATGCGGCATCCTCGTCTTCGAACTCAACGCGCGACGGCGCGAAGGCCTGCACAAGGGCAATCACACCCGTCAGCAGCAAGGGAGGCACCATGGCAGCGTAGGTGATCCATTCCGGGAAGCCCAGCATCATGGTGGTGGTCATCGAGCTGCGGGCGTTGAGCCCACCGGTAGCCGTGCGCCAGGCCAGCACGAGGAACATGGCTGCCAGAAGCAGCGCGCCGAAGCGGTCCAGGCGCGCGTTCACGCCCGACGACGCGCGGGCGGTGAAGAAATCCACGATGATGTTCTGTCGGCGAATTTGGCACCAGGGCATGAACAGCGCAATGGCCGCACCGGCCGCCACGGCAGTCAATTCATAGTCTCCCAGCAATGTCCATCCGGTGGTGTTGCGGCCGATGACGCTGGCGCAGGTGACGACAGTCACCGCCGTGAGAATGATCCCGGCCAGCACGGCGCAAGCCTGGGCGAGAAACGATAGGAACTTCAAGGCAGGGTCCAGTCAGAAAAACAAACCGATCCGTCCCGGCAACCACCAGAGCGGATCGGCATGGAACAGCGCGCCCGGCGGTGGCCGGTGGCACCCCCGAGCTTATCGGCTGTGCTTACTGATCAGCGCCCGTGCTTCGGCAGCCAGCTTGGCGCCGTCAATGCCTTTGCCCTTGACCTCGT
>DAIQRN010000441.1:0-2857 GCA_036786185.1 Acidovorax sp.
AAGCCGGTGTTTAACTTGGCGGTGGGGTTGAAGGATTCGTGGGGCAAGTGATGTTGCGCCCTCAAACCATCCAGATTTTCCTACTTACGGGAGACCCGCGTGGCATGCGTGTGGCAGAGATCACCACCCGCATTGTTCGGGTAATCGAAGTACCACGCAGCCAATTGGCGGACTTTCTGAAGCTGCCAGAGTCGCAACAGGTCGGCGTGTATTTTTTGATGGGTGATCTGTCAGACGCTGGCTTGCCTCGCGCATACGTTGGTCAATCTGGCAATGTTGGTAACCGGCTGGTACAACACAACCAGAACAAAGATTTCTGGAACCGCGCACTCGTGGTTATCTCCCTTACAAACAGTCTTACCCAGACACATGCCATGTTTCTGGAATGGTTCGCCATTGCCGAGGCGACTAAAGCTGGACGCTACAGTTTGGAGAATGGAAACACTGGCTCACAGCCGTACACCCCTGCGCCACTACAAGCCGATTGCTACGAGATTCATGAAACAGCAGCTACTTTGCTGGCCACACTAGGCCAGCCGGTGTTTGAACCGCTGACTCAAATAACCACAACGAGCAACGGCAAACCACAACCCGCCGAGCTGTTCTACTGCAAGGGCCCCGATGCCAACGGTGTAGGTGAATACACATCTGAAGGCTTTGTTGTGCTCAAGGGCTCGACGGCTCGCGTTGGCAACGTGGCATCCATTCAGGGCTCATCACAAGAACGCTTCCGAGAGCAACTTGTGACCGACGGTGTCCTGCAACTGCAAGGCACGCAATATGTGTTCACCCGAGACTATTTATTCACTAGTCCCAGCATGGCAGCAATTGCTGTGCTCGGGCGCTCAGCCAACGGTTGGATGGAATGGAAAACAGACGAAGGACAAACGTTGGATGGTGCTAAGCGGCAAGCGGTGAATGCAACAAGCTGACAACACGAAATAGCAAGTTCATCAGGCAAAACCTATATGGCGAAGTTTTTATCAACCACCGGCACCAACTACCACCTTGAAGAACTGATCAAAGGTGCATCTGACCGCCTGATTCTGATCAGCCCCTTCCTCAAGCTCAACGACCGCATGAAGGAACTGCTGGCCGATAAAAACCGTCTGAAAATCGACGTCCGTATCGTCTATGGCAAAAGCGAGTTGCAGCCGCAAGAGATTGAATGGCTGCGCGGCCTGACCTACATTCGCACCAGCTTCTGCAAGAACTTGCATGCCAAGTGCTACATGAATGAAGAGATGTGCATCATCACCAGCCTGAATCTGTACGAATTCAGCCAGGTGAATAACAACGAGATGGGCATCCTGATTCAGCGCAGCGAAGACGGGCAGCTATACAAAGACGCTTATGAAGAGGCGCAGCGCATCATTCGCATCAGCGATGAGGTGCGCATTTCGTTGGAACGAGTGACCAGTGACAGCGATGCAAGTGGCAAAGACGACGATAAAAGCACGGCCGATGCGCCAACAGACAAGCTCACGTCCTCCAAGATTGGACAAAAGCTGGGGTTGAAAACGGCACAGTTCTTGGATCGCGCAACAGAGCTGGGCTATCTGGCTGCTGATGGGGACAAGCACACCATCACACCCAAGGGCGAAAAGGCGGGCGTGGAGTTTGTTGCTAAATCGCGCTTCGGCCCGTACTTCTTGTGGCCGCAAGACTTCCATCTGGTCTGACCATGTCGCCGCAGCCCATCATCCATTTCTGGTTCTCCGAACTCACTCCTCAGCAGCACTTCGCCAAAGACGCTACCCTCGACGAATCCATCCGCACCCGCTTCGGCCCCACGCTGGACGCCGCTGCCCGCTGTGAACTGTTCGCCTGGCGCGCTACGCCCGAGGGCCGGTTGGCAGAAATCCTGGTGCTGGACCAGTTCTCGCGCAATGTGTACCGCGACACCGCCCGCGCCTTTGCGCAAGACGCGCTGGCCCTTGCCCTGGCGCAAGAGCTGGTGGCCAGCGGGCAGGACCGCAGCCTGCCCACGGCGCAGCGCGTGTTTGCCTACATGCCGTACATGCACAGCGAATCGGCGCTGATCCATGAGCAAGCCCTCGCGCTGTTTGCGCAGCCGGGCATGGAAAACAACCTGGACTTTGAGCGCCGCCACAAGGCCATCATTGACCGCTTTGGGCGCTACCCGCATCGCAACGCGGTGCTGGGCCGCACGTCCACGCCCGAAGAGCTGGCTTTCTTGAGCGAGCCGGGGTCTTCGTTCTAGGTTGACGGCGGCAGATTTGCTACGCTTTTGGTAGCTGCCTGCGCTCTATCCATAAGCGCCAGAAGCCAATTTGGCACATAACTGAACTGCTCCGGTAAACTGCAGCCCATGCGCCCCTCCCAAGCCCTGAGCCAGCACCGTGAAGCCGTCTGCCTTGCTGCAGCGCGCTACCGCGTGGCCAACCCACGGGTGTTTGGTTCGGCCCTGCACGGCAATGACCGCGAAGGAAGCGATCTGGATTTGTTGGTAGACCCACTGCCGGGAGCCACCTTGTTCGATCTGGGTGGCCTGCAAGACGAACTGCAGGAGCTGCTGGGCGTATCGGTGGATGTGCTCACGCTCCAAGACCTGCCCGCCAAGTTCCGCGACGTCGTTGCGCAAGAAGCGCGCCCTGTATGACCTTGAAGACATCGAACAGGTTGCCAGACTACCTCGACCACATGCGGCAGGCCATTGCCGATGCGCAGGCATTTACCGAAGGCATGGCCCCAGCGGACTTCATGCAAGACAGGCGCACCCAGCAAGCCGTAGTGATGAGCCTCATCGTGCTGGGTGAGGCTGCGACCAAGGTGATGGACCAATACCCGGACTTTGCCGCCAGTCATGCTGAGATTCCTTGGCGCAATATGCGTG
>DAIQRN010000442.1:0-2829 GCA_036786185.1 Acidovorax sp.
TGCTGATCCGCGACTGGACGCAGCAGAACCGCACCTGGTTCGCCGCCGTGCAGCTGGAAAAACGCATGATGTTCATCATCCTCACCCTCATCGTGGCCGTGGCCGCGTTCAACCTGGTCAGTACGCTGGTGATGACGGTGACCGACAAGCGCGCCGACATCGCCATCCTGCGCACGCTGGGCGCCAGCCCGAAGAGCATCATGGGCATCTTCGTGGTGCAGGGCGCCATGGTGGGCGTGATCGGCACGGCCGTGGGCCTGCTGCTGGGCCTCGGGATTGCCTTCAACATCGACGTGATCGTGCCCGCCATCGAGCGGGCGCTGAACGCGAGCTTCTTGCCCAAGGACATCTACCTCATCAGCAAGATGCCCAGCGAGCCGCAAAGCAGCGACATCGTGCCCATCGGCGTCATTTCGCTCGTGCTGGCCTTCGTGGCCACGCTTTACCCCAGCTGGCGCGCCAGCCGTGTCAATCCTGCGGAGGCGCTTCGCTATGAATAAAGTAGCTGCCAGCGCTTATCCAGTAAGCGATACAGTCCAAAAAGGCTTGAAAAACGAAGTGGTTCTGGAAGCCCGGGGCCTGACCAAGCGCTTTACCGAGGGCCGTCTGGACGTGACCGTGCTTCAGGGCGTGGACCTGCAGATCCGCGCCGGAGAAACGGCGGCCATCGTGGGCGCATCGGGCTCGGGCAAGAGCACGTTGCTGCACTTGCTCGGGGGGCTGGACGCACCCACCACTGGCACGGTGCAGCTCAAGGGCGAAACCCTGTCGGCCCTGTCGGCGCAGCGCCAGGGCCAGCTGCGCAACCAGCACCTGGGCTTTATCTACCAGTTCCACCACCTGCTGCCCGAGTTCAGCGCGCTGGACAACGTGGCCATGCCGCTGCGCATCCGCCGCATGGCCCCGGCCCAAGCCCATCACGAGGCCGAGCAGGTGCTGGCGGCGGTGGGCCTGAAGGCGCGCATCCACCACCGCCCGGCCGAGCTGTCGGGCGGCGAGCGCCAGCGTGTGGCTATTGCGCGGGCCTTGGTCACGCGGCCGGCCTGCGTGCTGGCCGACGAGCCCACCGGCAACCTGGACCGGGGCACGGCCGACGGCGTATTCGAGCTCATGCTCCAGCTCGCGCGCGACCACGGCACGGCCTTTGTGATGGTGACGCACGACGAAACGCTGGCCGCGCGCTGCGGCCGCGTGCTGCGGATTGCCGAAGGAAGGCTGCAGGCGCCAGCCGCCTGACGGCCTGGCCCGGCAGAGGTGCCGGCTCAGATCCCCAGGATCTTCTTGGCCTCGGCCAGGGACTTCATGGAGTCGTCGTGCTTGCCGGCCTTGTGCTGGGCCTCACCGTCGGCGCGCAGTTGCTTGACCTTGGCGGCGTTGTCGGCCGACAGGCTGGGGTTGGTGGCCAGCTTGGTGTCGATGGCCTTCATCTCATTGGGGCAGTTGTGGGCCAGCGCGGCGCTGGCGGCCGTGGCAAGCAGCACAAAGGTTGCGGTCTGAAGCAAAGATCGCATGGTCATCCCCTTGGGGTGGGCGGCCATGTGGACCTTGGTCGCCCGGGCTTGCTACATCACCCTCCCATACCACCAGACCGAAAGTACGGCTGCCAGCAGTGCCAGCGCGGCGCCTGCCAGCGCCAGCAGGGCAGAGATTTCGGTCTCCTTTTTTTCCACCGTCAGCCGCGAGCTGAGCGTGGCATAGACCTGCTGGAGGTCCGCTGCCGTGGCCGCGTGAAAGTACGCGGCCTGGGTGCGTGCCGCCACGGCCTTCAAGGTGTCTTCATCCAGGCGCACACGCATCGACCAGCCTTCAAACCCGATGTTTTCCCCCTGCACGGTGCCCACGCCCACGGTGTACACCCGCACGCCCCGGTCTGCGGCCCACTGGGCGGCTTCGAGCGGATCGACCCCGGTGGTGCGCTGGCCGTCGGTCAGCATGATGATGGCGGCGGAGCTGTAGGAGCCGGGCGCCACGGGGGTAAAGCTCTTGGCCGGGTCCGGTTTGCTGATCTCGTCTATCGGCCTGGCGCGCATGGCCTGGCGCCCGCCCAGGGCCGCGATGTCGATGCCCGCGTCGGGGAACAGCGTGGCCAGCGACAGCATGATGCCGTTGCCTGTGGCCGTGCCGCGCTGCAGCTGAAAGCTGTCGATGGCTTTTACGAGGTCTTCGCGGCTTTGCGTGGGCAGCTGCGCCAGCTGGGCACTGCCCGCAAAGGCCACGATACCCACGCGCACATGGCGCGGCAGATCGGCGATGAAGGCCTTGGCGGCGTTCTGGGCGGCCGTGATGCGGTCGGGCTCCACATCGGCGGCGCGCATGCTGCCCGAGACGTCGATGGCCAGCATGATGGTCTGGCCCTCGGAGGGCAGGGTGATCACGGCCAGCGGGCGCGCGGCGGCCAACAGCAGGGCGGTCAAGGCCAGCAGAAACAGGGCAGGCGGGACATGGCGGCGCAGCTGCTGGCCGGGGCCCAGGGCCTCGCGCACCAGGGACAGGCTGGAGTAGCTCAGCGCCGTTTTCTTGCGCCGGTGCAGCAGCCACGCATACAGCGCCACCAGCAGCGGCACGATCAGCAGCAGCCAGAGCAGGGTGGGCCAGAGAAAAACCATGATGGCGCGGTTCCTTGGTGGCGGGTGATGTCAGGCCGCGCGCGGCGCCCGCACACGGCGCTGGCGCAGGTCCATGAAGCGCAGCAGCGCATCGACCAGGTCGTCGCTGGTGGCAAGCTCCAGCGTGTCGGCGCCCGCGCGGGCCAGGCTTGCGCGCAGGGCCGCCTCGCGCTCGGCGGCCAGGCGGGCAAAGCGGCGGCGAAAGCCCGCGTCGTGCGTGTCC
>DAIQRN010000443.1:0-2829 GCA_036786185.1 Acidovorax sp.
ACAACACCTCAGAAACCCGCATGTTTCCTAGCATCGCGGGTTTTTTCTTGTCTCAGGCCATATCACCCCGTAACATGACATACCAACACAACGTTGGTACTTTTAAAGGTATCAGCAAGTACCAACAAAGCAGATACCAACAAACGGGGGCAGCAATGGCACTCACAGACACATTTGCAAAGAACGTCAAACCTACCGGATCGAGCGCTGGCGACAAGCACACAGACGGGCAAGGCCTGTATCTGCACGTCAAGAATGCGGGCAAATACTGGCGCATGAGCTACCGCTTCGACGGCAAGCAGAAAACGCTGGCGCTGGGCGTGTACCCCGAGGTCTCACTGGCGAAGGCAAGACAGCGGCGAGACAAGGCCCGCGAGCTGCTGGCCGACGGTATCGACCCTGGCATTGCCAAGCGCGAGGAAAAGCAAGCCAAGGCGGCAGCGGCAGGAAACACCTTTGAGGCGGTGGCAGAGCAATGGCTCAAAGCCACGGCAGCAAAGCGGGCCGCCATCACGCAGGACAAGGTTTCGACGTGGCTGCGCAAAGACGTGTTCCCCTACATCGGCAAGATGCCTATCACCACCATCGGGCCGCGCGATGTGCTGGCCGTGGTGCGCAAGATGGAGGCCCGGGGCGTGATCGACAGTGCCAAGCGCATCGGCCAGATATGCGGGCAGGTGTTCCGCTACGCGGTAGCCGAGGGCACGGCAGAGCGGGACGTGACCACCGACCTGCGCGGCGCATTCCAGCACGCAGAGAAAAAACACTATGCCGCCATCACCGACCCGGCAAAGCTGGGTGAGCTCCTACGCTCCATCCATGCCTATACCGGGCACCCCTACAGCGTGGCGGCGCTGAAACTGTCCCCCTTGGTATTCCTGCGCCCCGGCGAACTGCGCACTGGCGAATGGGCCGAGATTGATCTGGAGGCGGCAGAGTGGCGCATTCCCGGCAGCAAGATGAAGATGAAGAACGACCACATCGTCCCGCTGTCGCGGCAGGCCGTGGAGATTTTGCAAAGCCTGCACCCCATCACCGGGCATGGCCGCTATGTGTTCCCCAGCCTGCGCACGGGCGAGCGCCCCATGAGCGAGAACACGGTGAATGCAGCGCTGCGCGGCATGGGCTATAGCAACGAAGTTCACACAGCCCACGGGTTCCGGGCAACGGCACGCACCATCATGGATGAAGTGCTGGGCGAGCGCGTGGACTTGATAGAGCACCAACTGGCCCACGCGGTGAAGGATGCCAATGGGCGGGCCTACAACCGCACGGCGCACCTGCCAGCGAGGCGGGAAATGATGCAGCGGTGGGCGGACTACCTGGACAAGCTACGCATTGGAGCGGACGTAATCCAATTCAAGGCGGCTTGACCTCCCACATGTGCAGCAAAGGCCCTTCGGGGCATTTTTTGCATCTTGGCGCTATCAGTAGTGCGTCACAACAAAAAAATCACAACGGACGGCGTTGCACGCTACTGAACACCGATATATGATGCGACCGCCCAAAAACTGGATGGGCAAACAGTATGTCAACTTCATAAGGAGAGTTCCTCTGGTTTTTGCAACTACTCGTCCAAGCCATGAACTCAGTTGTTTCAGCTTCGCAAAACGGTGGCGCGGTTCCTGTCTCTCCATCGCTTTTTAACTTTGACACCCTGTCCGTCTACGTCGGTTTTGGCCGTAGTCGCATCTACCAGCTAATCAACGCTGGTGAATTCCCCCCCTCCTATAAAAGTCGGCAAATCGTCCCGCTGGGTGAAAGCGGAAATAGACGCATGGGTCAGCAAGCAAGCCACATCGCAACGAGTGGGGGGCTAAGACATGCTGACAGCACGACAATATGCCGTAACGGCAGGATCAGCCACGCCCCGCGTTTCCGCTGCCAATTTCGACACTTTGCCCGACAGCGCATTCATTCGTGAGTCGCAACTGGTGCAGAGCCCCAAAAGGCCAGAGGCACAAGCCCCCCTGCCCTTCAGCGCACCCACCCTATGGCGCAAGGTGAAGGCGGGCACTTTCCCCAAACCCATCAAATTGTCGGATCGCGTGACAGCATGGAAAGTGGGCGACGTGCGCGCCTGGATCGCTAGCCACTGCGAAATGCAACAGGCGGGGGGCTGAGGCAATGACGCAAAAGAAAACGCCCGACCCCACCAAAGCAGAATCGAGCGCCCCGAACATCGCGCAGTTTATCGCCACCAGAGAAGAATTCAACGCCCTGCGCAGCGCCTACGCGCAGCAAGGCCACAACCTGCACAGCGTAAAGTCCCAAACCGGTACAACCACCTATTGGGCCGAGCGCTGGGGGCTGGTGCGCTACCTGCCCAGCCTGCACGACGCCGCGCTGTTTCTGGCACAGATCGGGGGGCGGCTGTGATCGCATCCGAACAATTCCAACAAGCCATTGCAGGCGATCGCTTGCCAGTACCCGAGGTGATCCACAACGACGGCAAGCTGCACCGATTCAGCACCAACGGCAAACGCATGGATCAATCGGGCTGGTACGTCCTGTACGATGATGGCGACGTTCCGGCGGGCGCATATGGTTGCTGGCGCAGTGGGATATCAAAAACCTGGTGCAGCAAAGACACCAAGTCAATGACACCAGCCGAGCGCAGCGCCCACCTGCAACGCATGCAGGCCATTGCACAGCAGCGCGAAGCCGATAAGGCCCAGCGCCAGCAGGATGCAGCGACGGCTGCGGCGCAGCGCTGGGAGGCAGCGCAACCGGCCCCAGCGGATCATCCCTATATGGTGCGCAAAGGCATCCAACCCCACGGCATCAAGGCCGAGGGCGAGGCGCTGCTGATCCCGCTGCGCGATGCAT
>DAIQRN010000040.1:0-11501 GCA_036786185.1 Acidovorax sp.
GGGGCAGCATCAGGGTGATGCCGTTCACACGGCCCCACTTCACTTCGCCCGAGGCGATGAACTGGTCGATCACCACCTGCGCGCCGTTGGCAAAGTCACCGAACTGGGCTTCCCAGATCACCAGCGTGTTCGGATCGTTCGAAGCGTAGCCGTATTCGAAGGCCAGCACCGCCTCTTCCGACAGGATGGAATCGATCACGACGAACGGGGCCTGGTTCTCGGCAACGTTCTGCAGCGGGATGTATGTGCCTTCGTCCCACTTCTCGCGCTTCTGGTCATGCACCACGGCATGGCGGTGCGTGAACGTCCCGCGGCCGCAGTCTTCACCCGACAGGCGCACCGGATAACCGCTGGCCACGAGGGAGGCAAAAGCCATGTGCTCGCCCATGCCCCAGTCCACCGGGATCTCGCCACGACCCATCGCAGCACGGTCGTCATACACCTTCTTGACAAGCTGGTGCGGCGTGACGCTCTCGGGGATGGTGGTGATCTTCTCGGCCAGGCGCTTCCACTCAGCCAGCGGGATGGCCGTATCGCCAGCGTCCGTCCACTTCTTGCCCAGGAACGGGCTCCAGTCCACGGCGTACTTGCTCTTGAAATTGGTCAGCACCGGGTCCACCGTGTGCTTGCCCGCATCCATGGCTGCGCGGTAGGCCTTGGCCATGTCGTCGCCCAGCGTCTCGCCCAGGCCTTGCGTGGCCAGCTTGTCGGCGTACAGCTTGCGCGTGCCAGGGTGCTGGCCGATCTTCTTGTACATCAGCGGCTGGGTCAGCGCGGGGGTGTCCTGCTCGTTGTGGCCCAGCTTGCGGAAGCAGATGATGTCCACGACCACGTCCTTCTTGAACTCCATGCGGAATTCCAGGGCGAGTTGGGTGGCCAGTACCACGGCTTCAGGGTCGTCACCATTCACGTGCAGCACAGGCGACTCGACCATCTTCACGATATCGGTGCAATACAGCGTGGAGCGCGCATCGCGGGGGTCGGACGTGGTGAAGCCGATCTGGTTGTTGATGATGATGTGCACCGTGCCGCCCGTGGTGTAGCCACGTGTCTCGGACAGGGCCAGGGTTTCCTGGTTCACGCCCTGGCCGGCGAAGGCGGCATCGCCGTGCACCAGCACCGGCAGCACCTGCTTGCCCTTGGGGTCATCGCGGCGATCCATGCGCGAGCGCACCGAGCCCTCAACCACGGGGTTGACGATTTCCAGGTGCGAGGGGTTGAAGGCCAGCGACAGGTGCACCGGGCCACCGGGGGTGGAGACGTCCGACGAAAAGCCCTGATGGTACTTCACGTCACCGGCGGGCAGATCCTCGGGGGCGGTGTGGTCGAACTCGGCGAACAGGTCGGCGGGCATCTTGCCCAGGGTGTTGACCAGCACGTTCAGGCGGCCACGGTGGGCCATGCCGATCACGATTTCCTGCACGCCCTTGGCGCCAGCAGACTGGATCAGTTCGTCCATGGCGGCGATGAAGCTCTCGCCCCCTTCAAGGGAGAAACGCTTTTGGCCGACATACTTGGTGTGCAGGAAGCGCTCCAGTCCTTCAGCGGCCGTGAGGCGGTCCAGGATGTGCTTCTTCTTGTCAGCACCAAAGTTGGGCTTGCTGCGGATGGACTCCAGCTTCTCTTGCCACCAGCGTTTCTGGTTCTGGTCGGTGGCGTACATGTATTCGGCACCGATGGAACTGCAATAGGTTTCGCGCAGAGCGTTGATCAGCTCGCGCAGCGGCATGGACTCCTTGCCGAAGAACGTGTTGCTGGTATTGAACACGACTTCCTGGTCGGAATCGCTGAAGCCGTAGAAAGAAGGCTCCAGCTCGGGGATCGCGGGGCGCTCCGTGCGCTTGAGAGGGTCCAGATCGGCCCAGCGCTGGCCTACGTTGCGGTAAGCGGCAATCAACTGCTGAACGGCGGTACGCTTGCGGCCCAGCTCAGAATCCGCGCCGGTAGCGACAACGACCTTGGTGCCGCCCTGCTTCGCGCGCTCTGCAAAGGCATTGATGACAGGAAGATGAGGGACATCTTTGGCATTGCTGCCATCGACTGCAGGCACGTGCTGCAGCGCGTCAAAGTACTCACGCCAGGTGTCAGGCACGCTACCGGGATTGGCCAGGTAGCTTTCGTACATTTCTTCGACATAGGGCGCGTTGCCGCCGAAGAGATAAGTGTTGCCTTGGTAGGCTTGATAGACGGATGTCGTATCGCTCATATTCCGCTGACCTCCGCTTTCCTCAGGAAAGCATTAGCTGGTTGAGAAACCTTCCGCGACACGGCTGAACCGGTTGGCGGATGCGACTGTGGCTGGGAAGGGCCTGGGGTTGCGGGGTCAATTGTGCCACTGAACCACTAACCACCCAATGCGCGCGGTTGTCACCATGCCAATATCCTGCTCTGCCTGACGCCGACGATGGCACACAGAGCGACTCGCTTACATTCCGGGTATCTCATCGCGATGGAACACCATGACGCCAACCCACCCCCAGTCGAAGGCTTTCTTGCTGCTGCTGATCATTGTCACCGTGGCCTTCGGCGCCATCCTCTGGCAATTTCATGGCGCGGTTTTCTGGGGCGTGATACTGGCCATCCTGTTCGCGCCACTGCATCGCAAACTCTTGCGCCGCATGCCCAGGCGCACCAATCTGGCCGCGCTGTGCACCCTTGGGCTGTGCTTGGTCGTTGTCATTTTGCCCATGACAGCCATCACGATCTCATTGATTCAGGAAACCACAGCTGTCTATGAACGTGTTCGGTCAGGGCAGCTCAACTTCGGCATGTACCTGCAGCAAGTCATCTCCGCCTTGCCAGACTGGGCCGTCAATCTGCTTGACAAACTCAACCTGACGTCCTTCGCCGACGTGCAGACCAAGCTATCGTCGGTTGCCGTGCAAGCCAGCCAGTTTGTAGCGACCCAGGCATTGAGCATTGGTCAGAACACCCTGGAGTTCGTGGTCAGCTTTGGCCTCATGCTGTACCTGTTGTTCTTCCTGTTGCGCGACGGCACAAGCCTGGCGCGGCGCATTGGTCAGGCCACGCCACTGGACGAATCCCACAAACAGCAACTGGTCGAGAAATTCACCACCGTCATCCGCGCCACCGTCAAAGGCAACATCGTGGTTGCTGCATCGCAAGGCGCACTGGGCGGGTTGATGTTCTGGTTTCTTGGCATTCAAGGCCCGGTGCTGTGGGGCGTGCTGATGGCATTCCTGTCCTTGCTACCCGCCGTGGGTGCCGGGCTGATCTGGGTCCCGGTCGCCATCTACTTCCTCGCCACGGGCGCCGTGTGGCAGGGGCTGACCCTGACTGCATTTGGTGTGTGTGTCATTGGCCTGGTGGACAACTTACTGCGTCCCATACTCGTCGGCAAGGACACCAAAATGCCGGACTATGTGGTCCTGATATCCACCCTGGGCGGCATGGCACTATTTGGCCTGACGGGATTCGTGATCGGGCCAGTCATTGCCGCGTTGTTTATGGCGACGTGGGACCTGTTTGCACCCAGCACAGACAGTACAGCGACCCCTCAATGAGTTGCAAGGACGAAACAAGCCTCGAACCATTCCTGCTGACGGCAGGCTTCACGCACGCACACTCAGCCGACACCAATTAAGCAAGGCTGCCACGTGGACCATAAAACGGGCCGTCGGACTCAACGTCTGCGGGATGAAACGTGGTGAATCTCGTCACGCTTTCGTCACGGCCCCAAGAAAAAAGGGCCTAGCCTTTACGGCTAAGCCCTTGATATCTCTGGTAGGACGTACTGGATTCGAACCAGTGACCAACGGATTAAAAGTCCGCTGCTCTACCAACTGAGCTAACGTCCCAACCTATTGCAAACAGCTGGATCAACTGCTGCAAAGCCTCGAATTATAGCGTTGTTTTCTCAGCATTCCCTCGGCCAATGGCCAACTGATCGAGAATCCATCCCGCTGCGCACTGGCCGAACGTGGCGGTCACCGCCACAACCGATCCGTAGCCGTGGCAATTCAAGGACCCATCGCCCTCGATATTGCAGGAGGCATCCGGGCCGGCCACTGCCTCGCGGCTGAACACGCAGGTGACACCCATTTTTTTGGCCTCGCGTGGAGCCCCGTGAAACTTGCGCATGCGGTAGCGCAACTGGGCCAGCAAGGGGTCATGTGTGGTGTGGGCAAGGTCGTCCACATCGACCTTGTGTGCATGCCGCTTGCCGCCGGCCGCTCCAACGGCGATGTGCAACGTGGCATTTGCACGGGCCCAGGCAGCAATGGCGGTCTTCGCCTTGATTTGGTCGCAGGCATCCAACACGGCATCCACAGGCTGCGGCAGCAGCAAGGGCCAGTTCTCCGGTGTGGCGAAATCATCCACGCAGTGCACCACGCATGTGGGATGGATCTGCGCAATCCGGTCCCGCATTGCCAGCACCTTGGATTGCCCGACGGTGTCGGTCAGCGCGTGGATTTGCCGATTGATGTTGGACTCGGCGACATGGTCCATGTCCACCAGAGTGATCTGCCCCACCCCGCTGCGCGCCAAGGCCTCGGCGGCCCAGGAGCCAACGCCGCCGATACCAATGACGGCCACATGAGACTGCCGGATGCGCGCGGCACCGGCAACACCGTACAGCCGTGCCAGCCCGCCAAAGCGCCGCTCCAGCTCAGCGGCGGAGACAGAGTCTGGCATCACTTCAGACGTGAAAGTCGCTCTTTGGCAGCGATGGCCGCTTCGGACTGCGGGTACGCACGCACCAAGTCCTCCAGGGTCTTGCGCGCCGTGCGGGTTTCCTTCAGTTCGATCTGGCAGTTGGCAATGGACAGTGCAGCCTCCGGGGCACGGGCGTGCGCAGGCGCACCAGACAACATCAGCTTGAAGTTGTTGATGGCTTCCTTGTAGTCACGGGTTGCATACTGTGCATTCCCCAACCAGAAGCGGGCCGATGGCACGAAGCCGCTACGGGGGTACTGGCGCAGAAAACCAGAGAAAGCCGTTCCAGCTTCTGGAAACTTACCCGAGCGGAAAACGGCCAAGGCCGCCTCGAAGTCCCGCTTTTCGGCGGGGTCCGCCTGGAACTCCTGCCCATCCAGCGTGACGTTCACCGGCTCGAACTGCCGCAGGCGCTCATCCACGCCCTGGGCAATGTCCTTTTGCCTGCGCTGCATATCAGCCGAGTCGCGCAGCAGCTGCTCGTTTTGCCCGCGCAGCTTGGCTTGTTCTGTGCGCAAGGTCTCTATCTGGGTCTGCAGGTCCAGCAGGCTGCGGCGCAGCTGGCTGTTTTCCTCACCCAGCCTGCGCACCTCTTCGGCCGTGCGCTGCTGGGCGCTCTGCACACCATCGACACGCTGGCGCATTTCCAGGATGGCGCGGCGGGCCTCGTCGTCCTCAAAGAGGGCCGCATGGCTGGTCGGCAAAAAGGCTGCCAACAATGCCGCTGCAGCCAGCGCCTTGCGGGGAAAGATCACGGAAGACACGCGCATCAGCGGTACGACAGTTCAGCGCGGCGGTTCTGGGAGTGCGCGTCTTCAGAGTTGCCCTGGACGGCTGGCTTTTCCTTGCCAAAACTCACGGCTTCCATCTGGCTGTCTGGTACACCCAGCAGGCCCAGGGAGCGGCGCACGGCTTCGGCGCGCTTTTGGCCCAGCGCCAGGTTGTACTCGCGGCCGCCACGGTCGTCGGTGTGGCCTTCGATCATGACCTTGCGGCCGGGAGCCGCCTTGATGAAGCGGGAATGCGCCTCGATCAGCGACTGGAACTCCGACTTGATGACATAGCTGTCGTAGTCAAAGTACACGATGCGGCTCACGCCCACCGGGCCTGCGCCATTGTTGGCCGACTGGCTCAGATCGACGCCCGTGACACCGCTCTGGCCCGTATTGCCCGTGTTGGCGCCGCCGTTGGTGCCCAAGGTGGACGAGGCATTCTTGTCTTCGACCGGCACATCGTCCAGCTTCACGCCAGAGCTGCAACCGGCCATCAGAGCAACCACGGAAAGTGCCAAGGTAAAACGTTTGATCATGCGAAATTCTCCTGAAAACTGGATGACTGAAAGAAAGATAAGTTCATTGCTTTTGAAACGGGCCCCAATCCGGCTCGCGAATATCGCCAGCCTGCCCGGCCAGCCGCGCCTTGATCTTGCCGTCGAGCGTGGTGGTCATCAGCGCTTCGCGGCCTTGTTGCTGGGTTGCGTAAACGATCATGCGGCTGTTGGGCGCGAAACTGGGGTTCTCGTCGGCCGTGGAATCCGTGATGGCGCTCACCGTGCCAGAGGACAAGTCCATCACCTGCAGCTTGAACGCCCCGCCCACGCGGGAGATGTACGCCAGCCAGCGGCCATCCGGGCTCACGCTGGGCGAGATGTTGTAGCTGCCGGTAAACGTCACGCGCTCGGCACTGCCACCGGATGCGGGCACCTTGTAGATCTGCGGCGCACCGCCCCGGTCGCTCACAAAAAAGATGCTGCGGCCGTCGCCCGAGTACACGGGCTCGGTGTCGATGCCCGAGCTTTGCATAAGGCGGCGTGGCTCGCCGCCGTTCGCGTCGATGGTGTAGAGCTGGGAGCCCCCGTCGCGGCTCAGCGTCACGGCCAGCGAGCGGCCGTCCGGAGCCCATGCAGGCGCGCTGTTGGAACCGCGGAAGTTGGCGATCAGGCGGCGGCGGCCCGAAGCAACATCGTGCACGTACACCACCGGCTTGCGCGACTCGAAGGACACATAGGCCAGTTGCGAGCCCGTGGGTGACCAGGCCGGCGAGATGATGGGCTCGGGGCTGGACAACGCGGACTGGGCGTTTTCACCATCGGCATCGGCCACCCACAGGCTATAGCGGGGGCCCGTCTTGGTGACATAGGCGATGCGGGTGGAGAAAATGCCACGCTCGCCGGTCAGCTTTTCGTAGATGAAGTCGGCGATCCGGTGGGCCACCAGGCGCAGGTCGCCCTGGGTGACCACGAAACTCTGCCCGCCCAGGTCCTGGCCCTTGACCACGTCCCACAGGCGAAAGCGAATGTCGAACCGGCCGTCGGCCAAGCGTGTGATGCTGCCGGTTGCCAGGGAATCTGCGCTTTTTTGCCGCCACAAGGCGACATCCGGGCGCGCGCTTTCGTCCAGCACGGCGCCCGACGCATCCACGGCGCGAAACTTGCCGCTGCGCTCCAGATCGGCCTGCACGATGGCCGCCATTTTCTGTGGCGCCTGTGCGTCGCCGCGAAATGGCGCGATGGCAATGGGCAGCTGGGTCAGCCCCACGCCGGTGACCTCGACACGAAACTGTGCGAGCGCAGGAACGGCGGGGGTGGCTATCAGCGCAGCCAGCATATGGCGGCGCAGAGGGTGCGGCAAAGCCGCAGAGGAGAGGTGTGTTGAGAGGGTTCGATCTGTGGTCATTGGCATGCAGCGGTGGCCGAACAAATGCCGGAAGGCAGCCCCGAATGTTACACACAGCAGGGAAACCCCTGTGACAAACTGTGCGCCCCTCTTGCAGCAACTGCTCATTTTTTTGATGACCGGCTCCGCTCCCACTGCGCAATGCGCAAGGAGCACAAACGTAGAATTCAGCCCTCATGCAAGCCACAGACCCAGACACCGCGCCGTCGGCCAGCCTGATTTCACGCCTGAAGCGGCTGTCCGTTTACTTCGGCCACCAGCGGCTGGCCTGGACTATGGCGGTGATTGCCACCCTCGTAGCCGCCCTCACCGAACCCCTGATACCCGCCCTGCTCCAGCCCTTGCTGGACCGTGGCTTCACCCAGGGTTCACTGCCGCTGTGGATGGTGCCGGTGGCCATCATTGGCATTTTTCTGGTGCGCGGCATCGCACAGTTCGTGGGCCAGTACGCCCTGGCCCGCATTGCCAACGAGGGCATGCTCATCCTGCGCCAGTCGCTGTTCGACCGCGTGCTGGCGGCCGAGATGGGCCTGTTCAGCCGCCAGTCTGCCAGCGCGTTGTCCAACACCGTGGTGTATGAGGTGCAAACCGGCGCCACGCTGCTGGTTCAGGCCTTGCTGGGGCTCTCGCGCGACGGCTTCACGCTGGTCGCCCTGCTGATGTACCTGCTGTACCTGAACTGGCAGCTCACGCTGATCGTCGCCACGGTGGTGCCCGGCGTGGCCTGGATCATGAAAACGCTGTCCCGGCGCCTGTACCGCCTGACAAAAAGCAGCCAGCAGGCCACGGACGAGCTGGCCTACGTGGTCGAAGAAAACGTGCTGGCGCACCGCATGGTCCGGCTGCACGGCGCGCAAGCGGACCAGGCCCAGCGCTTTGCCGGGCTCAGTGGCAGCCTGCGCGGGCTGGCCATCAAATCGACGATCGCCTCGGCGGCCATGACGCCGCTCACGCAACTGCTGGCGGCCGCGGCGCTGTCGGTGGTGATCTGCATCGCGCTCTGGCAAAGCCGGGGCGCCGTGAGTGCCAAGGACGTCACGGTCGGCGGCTTTGTGTCCTTCATCACGGCCATGCTCATGCTCATCGCCCCCATTCGCCGCCTGGCCGATGTCACCAGCCCCATCACGCGCGGCGTGGCGGCGCTGGAACGGGGCCTGGCGCTGCTGGGCAATACCGGGGCAGAGACTGGCGGCACCTACCGCACAGACCGGGTGCGCGGCGAGCTGGTGCTGGACCAGGTCAGCGTGTCCTTTGGCCCGGACCATGCTCCGGCCCTGGACAAGCTCAGCCTGCACGTGGCGCCGGGTGAAGTCGTGGCCCTGGTCGGGCCGTCGGGCGCGGGCAAGACCACGCTGGTCAACCTGCTGCCGCGCTTTGTGGCGCCCGCGGCGGGCCGCATTCTGGTGGACGGGCACCCCGTGCAGGACTGGGAGCTGAGTGCGCTGCGCGCGCAATTTGCCATGGTGAGCCAGGACGTGGTCATGCTCAACGACACCATCGCCGCCAACATCGCCCTGGGCCATGCGGTGGACGAGCAGCGCGTGCACGACTGCCTGCAGGCGGCCAATCTGACCGCGCACGTGGCCGCGCTGCCACAGGGCATCCACACCGTGGTGGGCCACAACGCCACCCAGCTGTCGGGCGGGCAGCGCCAGCGCCTGGCCATTGCCCGGGCGCTCTACAAGGACGCTCCCATCCTCATCCTGGACGAAGCAACGTCGGCGCTGGACACTGAATCCGAGCGCCTGGTGCAGGACGCCCTGCAGCGCCTGATGCAGGGCCGCACCACCCTGGTCATCGCCCACCGCCTGTCCACCATCGAGCACGCCGACCGCGTGGTGGTGATGGAGCGCGGCCGCATTGCCGAGCAAGGCACCCATGCCAGCCTGATGGCCGCGGGCGGCCTGTACGCACGGCTGCAAGTGCGGCCTTCCGACGCGGTTCTTTAATCAAAAAAGATAGCTTCCAGCGCTTACTAAATAAGCGCTAGAAGCCAATTTGACTGATATTTTCGAGCCGTACTACAACGGCTACCACTTGCCCCGATTCGGCTGCCTGCGCCGGATGGCGGCGGCAATTTTTTCTGCGGCCTCGGTGCGGCTCACCCGCAGCGCAAAGTCGGCGGCCGTGAGGCCCAGCTGGTTCTTGAGCGTGGGGTCGGCACCTTCATCGAGCAGCAGTTGCAGCGACTCCATCGACCCATAGTGCGCCGCCATCATCAGCGGCGTGGTGCCGTTGGGTGACGCGGCGTCGATGTAGGCGTGGTGCTCCAGCAGCAGCGCAATGATCTGCGTGTGCTCGGGCGCACCGGCCGAGGCGGCGTAGTGCAGAGGGGTCCAACCGGTCTTGTTGACGTCGGCGTTGCGGGCGATCAAGGCCTTCACGGCCTCCACATTGCCCTTGATCGCGGCCATCATCAACGGGCTTTCGTCCTGCTTGTTACGCGCCTCCACATTCAAGCGGCGGGCCGTCAGCAGGGCGGCAAACGCCTTGTTCGAGCCGTTTTGCAGCGCCAGGGTCAGGCCCACCTGCCCTTTGGTGTCGCGCGTGTCGGGGTCGAACCCACGGCGCAGCAGCGCCCGGATGGTGTCGGGGTCGTCGCGCAGGATGGCGGCAAAAAAATCCTCATACGCCCCAGCCCAGGCCAGGGGCGCCGCCAGCCCCAGCGTCAGGCCAGCGAGAACGTGGCGGCGGTGCAATGCGCTCATGGCGTCACCCCCTTGAACAAGGTTTCAAAATTGTGGCTGGTGGCCTGGGCCACGGCCTCCAGCGCCAGGCCCTTGGTGTCGGCGATCTGCCGGGCCACATAGGGCACATAGGCGGGGCTGTTGGTCTTGCCCCGGTAGGGCACGGGCGCCAGATACGGGCTGTCGGTCTCGATCAGCATGCGGTCCAGCGGCACGTAGGCCACCACGTCGCGCAGCTCCTGCGCGCTCTTGAAGGTGATGATGCCCGAGAACGACAGGTAGTACCCCAGGTCCAGCGCCGCGCGCGCCACCTGCATGGACTCGGTGAAGCAGTGAAAAACGCCACCCGCCTGGTTGCCCGCACCGTCCTCGCCCTCTTCGCGCAGGATGGCCAGCGTATCGTCGCTGGCGCTGCGGGTGTGGATGATCAGGGGCTTGCCACAGGCGCGGGCCGCGCGGATGTGGTTGCGAAAGCGCCCGCGCTGCCATTCCAGGTCGGCAATGCTGCGGCCGCCCTTGCGGTCTTCCATGCCGTAGTAGTCCAGGCCCGTCTCGCCAATGGCCACCACGCGCGGCAGCGCGGCGCGGGCCAGCAGGTCCTGCACGCTGGGCTCCTGCACGCCCTCGTTGTCGGGGTGCACGCCCACCGTGCTCCAGAAATTGTCGTGGGCCAGGGCCAGGGCGTGGACGCCGTCAAACTCCTCCAGCGTGGTGCAGATGCACAGGGCCCGGTCCACCTGCGCCTGGGCCATGGCCTCGCGAATGGCGGGCAACTGGCTCACCAGTTCCGGAAAATTGAGATGGCAGTGCGAATCAACAAACATGGGTTTCAGCAAATAAAAATGCCGACTCGCCAGCGCGGGTCGGCACGGGATGGATGGGGCCGGGGTGGCCGGATCACAGCGTCTGTGTCGGGCGGTCAGACCCCAGGGCCGTGCCCAGGATTTCTTCGATCTTGGCCTTGAGCTGGCGCATCTTCTCGTCCTTGGGGAACTGGATGCCCACGCCCTGCGTGCGGTTGCCCGCCGCGCGTGCCGGGGTGATCCAGGCCACGCGGCCCGCCACCGGATAGCGCTGGGTGTCGTCCGGCAGAGTCAGCAGCACATAGACATCATCGCCCAGCTTGTAATCGCGCTGGGTGGGGACAAAAATGCCCCCTTCGGCAAAAAAGGGAATATAGGCCGCGTACAGCGCCCCCTTCTCCTTGATGGCCAGCTGCATGACGCTGGGGCGGGGTGCGGTGGATGGACTGCTCATGGGTGGGTGCGTGCGGCGGGTTTCTTGGAGTGTAGGGTGTTTCGCGCCTGGGCGACAAGCGCCTCCAGCATGAGACCGGCATTGAAGGGATGCTCGGCCGTGCGCGCGGCCTTGGCCAGCGCGCGCGACCAGCGCGTGAGCGCGCCCACCGGCGGCAGCGCCTTGGGCAGGTCGGCGGGCGCAAAGTAGCGCGGCGCGGCGCCCA
>DAIQRN010000444.1:0-2817 GCA_036786185.1 Acidovorax sp.
CCGAGTTCTCGGCCACGTTGCCGCCGATGGTGCAGGCGATCTGGCTGCTGGGGTCGGGTGCGTAGTACAGGTTGTGGGGCGCGGCGGCTTCGCTGATGGCGAGGTTGCGCACGCCACATTGCACGCGGGCGGTGCGGGCCACCGGGTCCAGGTCCAGGATGCGGTTGAACTTGGCCAGCGACAGCGTGACGCCCATGGCATGCGGCATGGCGCCGCCCGACAGGCCCGTGCCCGCGCCGCGCGCCACCACGGGTACCTGCAAGCGGTGGCAGGTTTGCAGCACGGCCTGCACTTCTTCGTACGTCTCGGGCAGGCAGACCACCAGCGGGCGCTGGCGGTAAGCGGTGAGGCCATCGCATTCGTAGGGCGTGGTGTCCTCGGCATGCCATAGCAGCGCATGCGCGGGCACCAGGCGGCCCAGGGCTTGCACGACCTCGGCTTGGCGCTCGGCGCGCTCGGCGGGCGGGGGGGCGTTGTGGGGGTTCATGGGCTGCCACTGTAGAGGATGGCGCCGCCGCAGGCCATGAGCGTTTCTGCACGGGCCTGTGAAAAACCGCTGACGGCATGTGCCAAGGTCCATGGATTTGTGAGAAAAATGGCCTCTAACGCTTACCTGTAAAGCGCTAATAGCTATTATTTAGATAGCAATCATTGCGCAAGGCAGCGCATGCACCCGGCAATCTTTGCGGTAGCGCGGCCTAAACTTGCCGCTTTTCAAACAAGGAGCTTTCTGCATGTCCGCACCATCGCCGCTGTCCGCCCTGCTGTCCCGCGTGGACGCAGCCATCATTGACCTGGACGGCACCATGGTGGACACGCTGGGCGATTTTGCGCAGGCTCTCAACCGCATGCTGCACGAGCTGGACCTGCCCGCCATCGCCGCGCAGCACATCGAGCACATGGTGGGCAAGGGCTCGGAGCACCTTCTGCGATCCGTGCTGCAGCATGTGCTGGGGCAGGGGGGGCAAGCGCCGTCAGCGACCGACGTGGACGCGCTGTACCCCGCCGCCTGGGACAGCTACCAGCGCCACTACCTGGAGATCAACGGCCAATACGCGGCGGTGTACCCCGGGGTGGTGGAGGGCTTGCAGGCGCTGCGCAGTGCGGGCCTGCGCCTGGCCTGCCTGACCAACAAGCCCACCGGTTTTGCCGTGCCGCTGCTGCGCGCCAAGGGGCTGGAGGGCTACTTTGACCAGGTGTTCGGCGGCGATGCCTTTGAGCGCAAGAAGCCCGACCCGTTGCCTCTGCTCAAAACCTGCGAGGCCCTGGGAACGCAGCCCGCGCGCACGCTGATGGTGGGCGACTCCAGCAACGATGCGCAGGCCGCGCGCGCAGCGGGCTGCCCGGTGGTGCTGGTGACCTACGGCTACAACCACGGCCAGCCCGTGCGGGCTGTGGATGCAGATGGTTTTGTAGATTCGCTGGCGCTTTTGCTCTGAAAATAGGAGCTGTTAGCGCTTGCTGGTAAATGGCTTGACTGAATAACCGAAAAATTATTGCGGCACCACTGTGGTCGTGACCGACTCGCGCAGCACGCCGCCGCCTGACACCGAGCCGCTGACCGGGCTGTTCTGCATGCGGCGCACGCACTCGGCCTGCTCCGCCGTGCTCTGGAAGGCGGCGCAGCGCTGGGTGGCGTTGCCCGGAGCGGCCGCGCCGGGGCTGCTCAGCTGACCCTTGCGCGCGGCGTCCAGCGCGTTGTTGGCTTCGCGCAGGCAGGTGGCCAAGGTGTCCTGGGTGTTGTTGGTCATGCACTTTTCGCGCTCCTGCTCGTAGCGCGCCCGCGCGTCCTGCGGCGGGGTTTGCGCCACGGCGGCGGCGGAGGCCGCCAGCAGGACGGCGGCAACAACGGGCGTGATTAAGGCAATGCGTGTCTTCATGACGGGGGATCCTCGTGTGAACATATGCCCACAGCTTAGGCAATCCCGCTGCCGCGCCCTGTCGGACGGGGCCGACCGCCGCCGTGCGCATTCAGCCCAGGCGCTGAAAGGTCGGCACAAAGATGGTTTTGTGGATTCTTTGGCGCTTATGCTCTGAAAACAGGAGCTGCTGGCGCTTGTTGACGAACAGTTTGGTCGAATAAACTATTTCAAATCAAGAGGAGGCAAGCGCTGGTAGCTCTCTTTTTTGAGGCGATGGCAGGCTGGCGGAGGTCTGCGGCGCGGTTCGCAGGTGTGCGCCCGGCACGCGGAACACCGCCACGGCATTCACCAGCTGGCCGGCCTGCGCCTTGAGGCTGTCGGCGGCGGCGGCGCTTTGCTCCACCAGTGCGGCGTTTTGCTGCGTGGCCTGGTCCATCTGCGCGATGGCCTCGCCCACCTGTGAGACGCCCTGGCTCTGCTCGCTGCTGGCTGCGCTGATCTCGCCCATGATGTCCGTCACGCGGCGGATGGACGACACCACTTCGGTCATCGTTACGCCTGCCTTGTCCACCAGGGCCGTGCCTTGCTCCACGCGCTCCACGCTGGCGGTGATCAGGCCCTTGATCTCCTTGGCTGCCTCGGCGCTGCGCCCGGCCAGGCTGCGCACCTCGCCCGCCACCACGGCAAAGCCGCGCCCCTGCTCGCCCGCGCGCGCCGCCTCCACGGCGGCGTTGAGCGCCAGGATGTTGGTCTGAAAGGCAATGCCGTCGATCACGCTGATGATGTCGGCAATCTTCTTGCTGCTCTCGTTGATGCCCCGCATGGTCTCGACCACCTCGGCCACCACGTCGCCGCCCTGCACGGCCACGGTGCTGGCGCTCATGGCCAGCTGGTTGGCCTGGCGCGCGTTGTCGGCGTTCTGGCGCACCGTGGAGCCCAGTTGCTCCATGGAGGC
>DAIQRN010000445.1:0-2817 GCA_036786185.1 Acidovorax sp.
TGATGCAGTTGAGCATGGAGCTCTTGCCCGCGCCGTTGGGGCCGATGATGGCGCGCACCTCGTGCTCGCGCACGTTGAACGAGATGTCGGTCAGCGCCTTCACGCCGCCAAAGCGCAGGCTGATGTTCTGGACGTCCAGGATGACGTCGCCGATCTTCTTGGTGGTCATTCAGGCGGCCTTCTTCACGGGGTCGAACGTCTTGGTGTCGAGAATCTTCAGCGTGGCGCTTACGCTGCCGGTACGGCCATCCTCGAACTTGACCTGGGTCTCGATGAACTGCTCGGCGCGGCCTGCGTACAGGGCATCGACCAGCACGGCGTACTTCTCGGCGATGAAGCCGCGGCGGACCTTGTTGGTGCGCGTGAGCTCGCCGTCATCGGCGTCCAGTTCCTTGTGCAGCACCAGAAAGCGGCTGACCTGGCTGCCCGCCAGCAGGGCGTCGTTCGCCAGATCGGCGTTGACCTTCTCGATGCACTCGCGGATCAGCTCATAGACCTCGGGCTTTTGCGCCAGGTCGGTGTAGCCCGCGTAGGGCAGGTTGCGGCGCTCGGCCCAGTTGCCCACGGCGTCGAAGTCGATGTTGACCATCACGCACACCTTCTCGCGCTTGTCGCCCAGGGCCACCACTTCCTTGATGTGCGGGAAGAACTTGAGCTTGTTCTCCACGTACTTGGGTGCAAACATCGCGCCGTCGTTGGCGCCGCCCTTGATGCGGCCCACGTCCTTCACGCGGTCGATGATCTTGAGGTGGCCGTGCGCATCGAGAAAGCCCGCGTCGCTGGTGTGGTACCAGCCGTCGGCCGTGAGCACCTCGGCCGTGGCGGCGGGGTTTTTGTAGTACTCCTTGAGCAGTCCGGCGGACTTGACCAGAATCTCGCCGTTGTCGGCCACCTTGATCTCCACGCCGCGGATCGGAACGCCCACGGTGTCGGCGCGGGCCTGGTTGTCGGGCTGCAGGCACACGAAGACGGCGGTCTCGGTGGAGCCGTAGAGCTGCTTCAGGTTGATGCCGATGGAGCGATAGAACGTGAAGAGGTCGGGGCCGATGGCCTCGCCCGCCGTGTAGGCCACGCGCACGCGGCTGAAGCCCAGGTTGTTGCGCAGCGGGCCATACACCAGCAGGTTCCCCAGCGCGTACTTGATGCGGTCGAGTTGGCCCACGCTCTGGCCGTCCATCAGGGCCGGGCCCACGCGCTGGGCCACGGCCATGCAGGCCTGGAACATCTTGCGCTTGAGAGCGCCCGCATCCTCCATGCGGATCATCACGCTGGTGAGCAGGCCCTCAAAAATGCGCGGCGGCGCGAAGTAGTAGGTGGGGCCGACTTCCTTGAGGTCGATGGTGACGGTGCTGGCCGACTCGGGGCAGTTCACCACGTAGCCGCAGGCCAGCCACTGCGCGTAGCTGAAAATGTTCTGCCCGATCCAGGCGGGGGGCAGGTAGGCCAGCACTTCCTCACGGCTGGTGAGCTTGTCGAATTCGGCGCCCGCGCTGGCGCGGTCCAGCAGCGTGCTGTGCGTGTGCACCACGCCCTTGGGGTTGCCCGTGGTGCCCGAGGTGAAGAACATCGCGGCCACGTCGTCGGGGCTGGCCTTGGCCACCTCGGTGCGGAACCACTGGGGGTGCTTGGCGACATGGGCGGCACCGGCTTCGATCAGCGCATCGAGCGAGGCCAGACCTGGCTCTGCGTAGTTGCGCAGGCCACGCGGGTCGTCAAAGAAGATGTTGGAAATCTGTGGGCATTGCTCGCGGATTTCGAGCAGCTTGTCCACCTGCTCCTGGTCTTCCACCAGGCAAAAGCGCACTTCGGCGTTGTTGAGTGGGTAGATGCATTCGGCCGCCACGGCGTCCTGGTACAGCGGCACAGGGATGGCGCCCAGCGACTGCGCGGCCAGCATGGTGGCGTACAGGCGGGGGCGGTTGGCGCCGATCACCACCAGGTGCTCGCCGCGTTCAAGCCCGGCCTGGTGCAGGCCAGCGGCCACCTGTTCCACCAGGTGTGCCAGGTCGGCCCAGGTGTGGGCCTGCCAGATGCCGTATTCCTTTTCACGCAAGGCCGGCGCGGTGGGGCGCTCGGCGGCGTGCTGGAGTAGCAGTTGCGGGAACGTGGTTCTCATTCCAGGTCCTCAAAGTAAGGTGGCGTCCACCCGTGATAGCTGGAGATGCGGCCTTTTGGCTGCGTATGGACCGCATGCTAGAACTCACTTTGACGCCATCTTGTCTTGCTGACGACAATTTGCGGGTAACCCCCCCTCGGGTGAAACCCTGATTTGCCGTCGGGCGGTATCCTTGACGCCGCAAATGCACTCTTCTATGTACGCCTCGTTTTTCGGTCTCCAGCACCCGCCGTTTTCCATCGCGCCCGATCCGCGCTATCTGTTCATGAGCGAGCGGCACCGCGAGGCGCTGGCCCATCTGCTGTATGGGTTGGACGCGGGCGGTGGCTTTGTGCTGCTGACCGGCGAGGTGGGTGCGGGCAAGACCACCGTGTGCCGCTGCTTTCTGGAGCAGATCCCGGCGCACTGCAACGTGGCGTACATCTTCAATCCCAAGCTCACCGTGGGCGAGCTGCTGCGCACCGTCTGCGACGAGTTCGGCGTGTCGCACCAGCCCACCGTGCCGGGGGTCGAGACGGTCAAGGACTACATCGACCCGCTCAATGCCTCGCTGCTGGCCGCGCACGGCGCTGGGCGCAACACCGTGCTCATCATCGACGAGGCGCAAAACCTGTCGGCCGACGTGCTGGAGCAGCTGCGCCTGCTCACCAACCTGGAGACCAGCGAGCGCAAGCTGCTGCAGATCATCCTCATCGGCCAGC
>DAIQRN010000446.1:0-2815 GCA_036786185.1 Acidovorax sp.
ACGAGCACCTCAAGTTCTACTACGACACCCAGGCCTGGCTGCCCAAGAACGCCGTACTAGTGAACAAGAAGGCCTTTGACGCGCTCGACAAAGCCAGCCAGGACGCGCTGCTCAAGGCTGGCGCCGACGCCGAGGCGCGCGGCTGGGCCAACAGCTCCAAGGTCAACACCGACACCATCGCCAAGCTCAAGGCCAACGGCATGGCCATCGAGACACCGCCCGCGGCCCTGAAGGCCGACATGGCCAAGGTCGGCGAGACCATGCTCAAGGAATGGCTGGACAAGGCAGGCCCCGAAGGCAAGGCCTTGATCGACGCCTACCGCAAGTAAGACAGCCGCACGCACGTACCTATTCATGCGTCGTCTGCTCAACGGTCTGTACGACAGCGCCGCCGCCCTGGCGGCGCTTTTCATGGTGGGCCTTCTGGGGATGGTGCTGCTGTCCATCGCCAGCCGGCAGCTCCACTTTCACGTGCCCGGCACGGACGCCTACGCGGGTTACCTCATGGCGGCCGCCGGATTTCTGGCCCTGGCCCACACGCTCAAGCGCGGCGAACACATCCGGGTAACGCTGCTGCTCAATTTCCTCAAGGGCGGCGTGAAAAAGGGTTTCGAGGTCTGGGCCCTGGCCATCGCCACGCTGCTGGCCGTGCTCTTTGCCTTCTACAGCTGCAAGCTCGCCTGGCAGTCGCACGAGTTCCACGACATCTCCACCGGCAGCGACGCCACACCCCTGTGGATTCCACAGATCGCCATGGCTGTCGGCACGGTGATCTTCGCCATCGCCTTCGTCGATGAGCTGGTGCTCGAAATCCTGGGCCGGCGCGGCCAGTCCTCCGCTGGCGAATCCCTGCGCAACGAATGACACGCCCCCCAAACCCTTTTCTCGCACACCATGAGTGATCTCGCCATAACCGGCCTGCTCATCCTGTCGCTGTTTCTCATCCTGGGCAGCGGCGTCTGGATTGGCCTCACCCTTTCGGGCGTTGCCTGGATCGGCATGCAACTGTTCTCGTCGCGCCCTGCGGGCGACGCTATGGCCGTGACGATCTGGGGCTCCGCTTCCAGTTGGACCCTGACCGCCCTGCCCCTTTTCATCTGGATGGGCGAAATCCTGTTTCGTACCCGCTTGTCGCAAGACATGTTCAAAGGCCTGGCGCCGTGGGTGCAGGGCCTGCCGGGCAGGCTGCTGCATACCAACGTGGTGGGTTGCACCATCTTCGCGGCCGTCTCGGGTTCCAGTGCCGCCACCTGCGCCACCATTGGCAAGATGACCCTGCCCGAGCTCACGCGCCGCGGCTACCCGGAGAGCATGGTGGTCGGCACCTTGGCGGGGGCAAGCACGCTGGGGCTGCTGATTCCTCCCTCGATCATCATGATCGTCTACGGCGTGTCGGCAGAGGTCTCCATCTCGCAGCTCTTCATCGCAGGCGTCTTGCCCGGCGTGCTGCTGGCCGCCCTGTTCTCGGGCTACATCATGCTGTGGGCGCTGCGCAACCCCAGCCAGGTCCCGGCAGCGGACACCCGCATGAGCTTCACGCAGAAGCTGTCGGAATCCCGCAGCCTGATCCCCGTGGTGCTGCTCATCACCACCGTGCTGGGCTCCATCTACGCAGGCCTGGCCACCGCCACTGAAGCAGCAGCCGTGGGCGTGGTGGGCTCACTGGCGCTGTCAACGGTACAGGGCTCGATGAGCTGGCAAACCTTCAAGGACTCGCTCATGGGCGCCACGCGCCTGTACTGCATGATCGCGCTGATCCTGGCGGGTGCTGCGTTCCTCACGCTGGCCATGGGCTACATCGGATTGCCACGCCACTTGGCTGAATGGATCGCGTCGCTGGGCTTGAACCAGGCCCAGCTCATCGTGGCACTGGCGGTTTTCTACATCATCCTGGGCTGCTTCCTGGACGGCATCTCGATGGTGGTGTTGACCATGGGCGTGCTCATGCCCACGGTGCAGGCCGCCGGCATCGACCCCATCTGGTTCGGTATCTTCATCGTGCTGGTGGTCGAGATGGCGCAGATCACACCGCCCGTGGGCTTCAACCTGTTTGTGCTGCAAGGCATGACGGGGCGCCAGCTGCCCTGGATTGCCAAGGTGGCCATGCCCATGTTCTTGCTGATGTGTGGCGCCGTGGCGTTGATCTATGTCTTCCCTGGCATCGTGACCTGGTTGCCACAGCAGATGTCGGCGCGCTGAACACACCGGCCGCCAGCGGCACCACCAAGCGGGGCGCCCCCACCGGGGACGCCCCGCTTGGCTTTTTGAGGGACGGAGAGCTGCCCGTCCGACGCTCCAAAAATCCAGCGACAATGGTCCGATGTTGAACGTTCTTGCCATCTGCATCGGCGCCTGTGTGGGCGCACTGGCGCGCTGGCGCCTGGGCCTGTGGCTCAGCCCCGGCGGGCTGATTCCCTGGGGCACACTCGCCGCCAACCTGGTGGGCGGCTACCTGATTGGCGTATGTGTGGCCGTGTTTCACGCCATGCCCCAGCTGGACCCGGCGTGGCGGCTGGCGCTGGTCACCGGGTTTCTGGGCGCACTCACCACGTTCTCCAGCTTCTCTGCCGAAGTCGTTGAGATGCTGATGGTGCAGCGCTACGCCCTGGCACTGGGCACCACCGCACTGCATCTGCTGGGTTCCCTGGGCCTCACAGTGCTTGGCATGCAAAGTGCTTCGTATTTCATAGCATCTCGCGCTTGATATTCCTGCGCTAGCACGTCATTTCGTCATCAATCCACGCCACACTGCATGGGCCCACACCCGCTGCTACCGCTGCTGCCGGTGCCGCCCCATTCTTCTCTGTTCACCTAC
>DAIQRN010000447.1:0-2807 GCA_036786185.1 Acidovorax sp.
CCCCGCAGCCCGCACCCCCTGCCGCCCAGGCCCCCGCGCTTCAGTTGCACGCGGCGCAGGCGCTCTATCCCGGTGCCGACCCGGCCCAGACGCCGCCCGCGCTGGGCGCGGGCTGGCTCATCGTGGCCGAGAGCGCCACGCCCGCCGACCCGCTGGCGGGCGATGCGGGCAAGCTGCTCGACAACATGCTGCGCGCCATGCGGCTGCACCAGCATCCGCGCGTGTTCATCGCGGCCCTGGAGCGTGCGGCCACCAGCGCCCCCGCCAACGACCTATCTGCAGGCACGGATATCCCCGCCGCCCTGGCGGACACCATTGCCCAGCTGCAGCCCACGGTGGTGCTGGTGCTGGGCCATGTGGCCGCGCGTGTGACATTGGGCCGCGCCGAGCCCCTGGGCCGCCTGCGTGCCCAGGCCCACCAGCTGGCGGGCTGCCCGGCCGTGGTGACCTACGAGCCCGCCGTGTTGCTGCGCCAGCCGGACAGCAAGGCGGCGGCCTGGGCCGACCTGTGCCGGGCGCTGGCCCTGGCCCGCGCCAGTGCCCGGTCTGCTTGATACACCGCAAGCCGGTGCGATAATCCAGCGCTTGTTCGCTGATTTAACGGAGACAGATCCTTGGAAACCTACCCGAGTTGGTAGCTTTCAGCTCCCCTGGCACGCGCCGCGCGGGGTTGAAAGCAACCCGATGCCCCCACACCGCAGATGCCACATGACAAGGGAGTGAGCCTATGCTCAACATCTTCACGCTCGCCAACGGACGGCTGTTCCAGGAAGAAATCGAATCCCTGGAAGAGCTGGCCCGGTTCCAGCCCATCTGGGTGGACCTGGAAGCCCCCACCCTCGAAGAAAAGCGCTGGATCAAGCAGCACTACGGCCTGTCCATCCCCGAAGATGCGATGGACGACGACATTGAGGAATCCGCCCGCTTCTACGAGGAAGACAACGGCGAGCTGCACATCCGCAGCGACTTCTTGATCGACGACGACGAAGACCCCCGCTCGGTGCGCGTGGCCTTCATCCTGAACCAGCACAACGCCAACCTCAAGAGCCGGGGCGTGCTTTTCTCCATCCATGACGAGGACGTGCCCGTGTTCCGCCTGCTGCGCATGCGCGCGCGCCGGGCGCCAGGGCTGATCGAGGACGCCAAGGAGGTGCTGCTCAGCCTCTTCGACGGCGACGCCGAATACTCCGCCGACACACTGGAAGGCATCTACGACGACCTGGAAAAGGTCAGCCGCCAGGTGCTGTCTGGCGACGTGACCGACGCCCGCGCGGGCGAGGTGCTGGCCGCCATTGCGCGCCAGGAGGACTTGAACGGCCGCATCCGCCGCAACGTGATGGACACACGCCGCGCCGTCAGCTTCATGATGCGCAGCAAGATGCTCAATGCAGAGCAGTTCGAGGACGCGCGCCAGATCCTGCGCGACATCGAGTCGCTGGACAGCCACACGGCCTTTCTGTTCGACAAGATCAACTTCCTGATGGACGCCACGGTCGGTTTCATCAACATCAACCAGAACAAGATCATCAAGATCTTCTCCGTGGCCAGCGTGGCCCTGCTGCCGCCCACGCTGATCGCCAGCGTGTACGGCATGAACTTCAAGTTCATGCCCGAGCTGGACTGGGCCTACGGCTATCCCTATGTGGTGGCGCTGATGGTGGCCAGCGCCTTGGGCCCCATGTGGTACTTCCGCAAGAGAGGCTGGCTGAAGTAGCCCCCTGAGTCTCCTTTGGCGCCTTCCCCCTCTCCTTCGGGTGGGGGACGCATCCGGTGGCCTGGCAAGCCAGTTCCACGGGGGCACGGGTCTCGGCCGCGCCTGGCTCAGGCAAGGTGCAGCGCCGCGGGATATGGAGTCAAATTGGCCTCCAGCGCTTACCCAGCAAGCGCCAACAGCTATTAATTTTATAGCTTTTGCAGCAATATCTGCACCATGTCCGCCGCATAGCGGCTGGCCACGGTGCGCACGAAGTGGGCGAAATCCCCATGCGCCGTGTCGTCGGCGCGGTCCGAGATGGTGCGCACGGCCGCAAAAGGCAGGCCGTAGTCCTGGCAGACCTGGGCCACGGCCGCGCCTTCCATTTCCACCGCCAGCACCTCATGGCCCGCCGCGCGCAGTGCGCCCCGCAGGCGCTCGGACTCGTGCGCGGCGGAGACAAAGCGGTCTCCGCTGGCAATCAGGCCGTGGTGTGCCCGGTGGGCGACGCCGTGTGCAGAATTTGAATCAAATAGGCCTGAAGCGCTTGCCACACAAGCGCCAGCAGCTTCCAAAAGCAGAGCAGACAGCTGCACATCGCAGGCCAGGCGCGTGCGCGCGTAGCCCGGCAGCTCCCAGCGCGGAAAAAGGGGCGACGCGTCCATGTCGTGCTGGATGTAGTCCTGCGCCACCACCACATCGCCCACGTTCACCCCCTCGCCCACGCCACCCGCCACGCCGGTAAAGACGATGCGCGCCACGCCAAAGCGCTCGATGAGTGCCGTGGCCGTGGTGGCCGCCGCCACCTTGCCAATGCCCGACAGCGCCAGCACCACGGGGCGGTCGTGCAGCTCGCCACGCCAGAAGGCACGTCCCGCGTGCATCGCGCGCTGCGGGTGGGCCAGGTGCTCGACCAGGGAGCTTTGCTCCTCGGGCAGAGCGCTCAGGATGGCGGTGGTCATGGGCGCAGCCTACGGCACTGGCACAGCCGTCGCGGGCGGACGCCGCGCAAGGGCCGCCCCGCCGCGCTGGCGTCGCCCTCCTTCCCGGCGAAGCCGAGAGAAGGGGGAAGCCGCACAGCGGCCCAGGGGGATGCTCACTTCTTGTCGCGCAG
>DAIQRN010000448.1:0-2806 GCA_036786185.1 Acidovorax sp.
AGAGGCCGGATCTGTTTCACAAGCGGCCATATGATCGTCCGGGATGCAACAGCTAGTGATGCACTCGATAAATGTCGTACGTCGAAATCGTCGTTTACAGACGTGCGGCGATTTCCATCACTACTATTCGCTAGAAGAGCCCATTTTTGGCCGAGAACACTACTTCGGACGGGCTCCACACACCCATGCGGCGCATCAGGCACTCGACCGTACATCTCGCCACGACCGTGCCCTCGCGTGCCAACTCCCGCCAGACCTTGTCGGCGCCGTAGACCTGCATGTTGGCCTGCCAGACGCGCTGTATCTCCGGCACGAGGACATCATCGCGGCGCGCTCTGGCGCAGCGTTTGTGCGGCTCGCGCAGCAGCGCCGCGTGTCTTCGATACCCCGACGGGGCGATCTGCAATACCTTGCAGACCGGCTCGACCCCGAAAGTGTTGCGGTGCTTGTCGATGAAGTCCCTCAGGACTTGAGCCGGCGGTCGAGCTCCGCCTGGGCGAAAAACGCGCTGGCCAGCTTCAGAATCTCGTTGGCCCGGCGCAGTTCCTTGACCTCGCGCTTCAGGTCCTTCACACGCTGTGCCTCGCTGGTAGTGACGCCTTCGCGCACACCCTCATCGACTTCGACACGCTTTACCCATTCATGCAGCGTCTGCAGCACGCAGCCAATCTTGGGGGCGATAGATTCAATGGCTGCCCACAGCGATGGGTACTCCCCCCCGGTGCTCCTGCACCATCCTCACAGCCCGCTCACGGACTTCGGGCGAGAACTTGTTCGACTTCTTCATAGCTCAATCCTTTCAGAGAAAGGATCCTCCTCAAAAGCCGGGGCGGTTCACTTTTGATGAATGATGCGCTTCGGCCTGTGGGTTGGCCCCTTTCCTCGTTGATCTCAACGTACTTCAGCACTTTGCCGTTCAAGGGTTCTAGTTCCTTGATCAAGGTCAGCCACGTCGCAGTGGTCTCACGAGGTCATTGAAGCCTGTGTCGGAGCACCCAGTTCAGCAAAGTTGCTGATCTTCACCGCACCATCTGGGAACCGTGCAATGACTTCCAGCTCACCCCCCATCGCTTGGATGTGGCTGCGTAGCGTTGAAAGATACATGTCTGTGCGCTTCTCCATCTTGGCAATGGAGGGCTGCTGCACATGCAGCACATCAGCCAGCATCTTTTGCGACAGCCCCCGAGCTTGGCGTAGCTCGTGCAGTGGCATTTCATCCAGCATGGTTTGCGCGAGTTCAGCGGCTTGAGCGCGCGCTTGAGGGCTCATTGCAGCCCGCAATTCAGAAAACTTCTTAGCCATCTATTTCTCCTTCACGGCGAAGCTGGACCAGATGCTCGTCATACAACCGATCAGCGATTGGCACATGCACTTCGTACCAGCGGTCATCACCCGTCTTGTCACCGCCGATCAATAAAATTGCCATTCGGCGAGGGTCAAAGGCATACAGCGTGCGAAACGGCCGACCTCCGTGCTGCGTGCGCAATTCACGCATGTGCCCGTGGCGAGAACCGTTGATACCACTGCTATGGGGGTGACCGAGTGAGGGGCCACGCTCTTCCAGCAACGCTACCGAAGCTGCCAAGGACACTTGCTCCTGCTCAGACAAGCCTTCCCACCACGCTTCAAACTCATCGGTGTACTCAACGTCCCAAGACATAGTTAAATATAGCCTCCAAGGAATATTCCGTCAAGGGAATGGATTCGGGTTGGCTGATCCAACAGCCACTGCACGGTGTTCACAGCGAGTGCTCGGCCCACGCCTGCATCATTGCGCGCCGCTTCTCCAGCATGTCCCCGCGCCGGTATGCTGCCTCCACCTTGTTGCCCACAATGTGCGCCAGCGCCATTTCTGCCATTTCCTGGGGGTAGTCGGTGGCTTCAGCTGCCCAGTCCCGGAACGAGGACCGGAAACCGTGCACGGTGATGTCGTCGCGCTTCATGCGCCGCAGCACGGCGGTGAGTGTCATGTCAGAAAGGGGTTTGTGGTCACGCGTGCTGGGGAACACGATGTCACTGTCCGCCAGCTTGGTGTCCTTCAAAGATTCCAGCAATTGCATGGCAGCATCCGATAGCGGTACGCGGTGCTCTTTACCAGCTTTCATGCGTTCGCCTGGGACGGTCCACAGTTTGTGCTCAAAGTCCACCTCGTACCAGGCCATGCCGCGCACTTCGCCTGAGCGGGCGGCGGTGAGGATGGTGAACTGCAGCGCCAGTGCACCAATGCCACTTTGCTGGCGCAGCTCGGCCATGAAGGGTTTCATGTCGCGCCATGGCAGTGCAGCGAAGTGCTTTGATTTGGCGACTTTGGAGCGTGCAGGCAGCAGTGCGTCCAGGTGTCCTTTCCAGCGGGCGGGGTTGTCTCCCGTGCGGTACCGGTGCACGGTGGCCCAATCCAGCACCGCTTCCAAACGCCCCCGCAGGCGCGATGCGGTTTCTGCCTTGGTGTGCCACACCGGTTCAAGCACACGCATGATGTGCGCGGTTTCAATCAGCGCGACATCCATCTTGCCGATGATGGGGGCTGCGTAGGTTTGCAGCGTGTTCGTCCACTGGTCGGCGTGCTTGGCATTCTTCCAGCCCGAGCGGTGTGATTCGATGTAGCGCTCAGCACAACTGTCGAACGTGATAGTTTTGGCTTGCTCGGCACGCGCTACGGCAGCGGCTTGGTGCTTGACCTGCATGGGGTCGATGCCTTGGCGCACCTGACGACGCCAGTCCATGGCTTTGTCGCGGGCATCGGCCAGGGACACTTCGGGGTATGGCCCCAGCCCCGTCCAGCGCTCACGACCGTTGAAGGCGTAGC
>DAIQRN010000449.1:0-2791 GCA_036786185.1 Acidovorax sp.
CGTTGAACGCAGCGAGCCCGGAGGGTGCGTCGGCGGGGGCGTTGGCCATGCCGGCGGCGAACAAATCGAGGGCGGTGGAGCCTGACAGGATGACGCCGGACCAGGTGGCCGAGTGGTCCACGATGGCGGCCTGCGCGGCGAAGGAGCCCATCGAGTGGCCAAACAGGAACACGGGCAACTGTTGCGGCGCGTGCTGTGCGCGCAGCAGCTCGCCAAACTGGGCCACGTCGGCAATGAGGCCGTCAAAACCGGCGCGGCCGAAGTCGCCCAGCTTGTCGCCCGCCGTGCGGCCGTGTCCGCGGTGGTCCACGGCGTGGACGATGAAGCCAGCGGCGTTCAAGGCGCGCGCAAAGCGGTCGTAGCGCTCGCCGTGCTCGGCCAGGCCGTGGGCAATTTGCACGACGCCCACGGGCTTGCCAGCGGTTTCGGGCCAAGTGTAGGTGGTGATGCGGGTGCCGTCTGCGGCGGACTGGAAGGAGGAGGTGGTGGTAGTGCTCATCGTTTCATTTTGGCATGGGGGTTGTGATGAGCACATTGCGGTTGCCCCGTAGGCGGCGCGCGGGCTGGCCGTGTGGAATCAGCACTTGCCGGGGGTGAAATTCGCGGTCAACATGGGCGGCAAGCAAGCGGTGCAGCCCTTGCGGGCGAGCGGGCATGGGCCCCAGTGGAATCCGTGCATGAACGCCCAGGCGCTTCGCGAGGCTTCGACAAGCTCAGCCCGAACGGGTGTTTGAAGTTCGCGGTGCGCTGCCCTGCAATCCGGCACTCCAGCCATCAGCAAGTCATTAATCCAGCCTATGCCCCTGCCCCCCACACTCGACCGATTTCTGCAAGCCCAAGAGTCTGTGTGGCCCCGCGTGGTGGCCGAGCTGCGCGCGGGCCGCAAGCGCACGCACTGGATGTGGTTCGTGTTCCCGCAAATTAAGGGGCTGGGGCGCAGCGACATGGCGCAGCGCTATGCGATCCAGTCGCTGGCCGAGGCGCGGGCCTACCTGGCGCACCCGGTGCTGGCGGCGCGGCTGCGCGAGTGTTGCCAGATCCTGCTGGCGTTGGAGCCGCACCGTTCTGCGCTGGAGGTGTTTGGATCGCCGGATGACATGAAGCTGCGCTCTTGCATGACGCTGTTTGCCGAGGCGTCGCCCGCACCGGGCAGCGTGTTTGATGCGGTGCTGCAGAAGTACTTTGGCAGCGAAAAAGACCTGGGCACGTTGGAGTTGCTGAAGTAGGCAGGCGGGCGCCCAACGCATGCTGGCCCCGGCGCGGCTGCGGAATTTTTAAAGCAAAAACGGCCTCCAGCGCTTTTCCATCAAGCGCTAGCAGCTATCAATTTAATAGTGTTCATCATCATTCCTGCTGCGCGGGTTTTTATCGGCCGCCGCACCCGATGCCCCCTCGACAAGCCATCACGCAGGCCGTGGGCGACGGACGGGGTTACCAGCGGCCCTCGTACCGGGCCAAGTCAAACGGACTGACGGGCGTGATGCCTTCGGGCGGGCGGGTGGACGAACAGGCGCTGAGGACAAGCATCGCAACGGCGAGCCCCAGCCAGGCGCAGCGGCGGAAGTAGGATCGAAGGATAGGCATAAATTACCAATTGGCCACAAAACAAACCGTTTGGTGTTTTTCCGTGCCAGCGCTGTGCGGCAAAAGCCCTGCGCGGATGCTTTCCATGGCCCCCTAAACTCCGAACCATGACTTTTCAAATCACCGTTTACTCCAAATCCGCCTGCCCCCAATGCGATTCGGCCAAGAAGCTGCTGCAGTCGCGCTCGCTGCCGTTTGAGGAAATCAAGATCGATGACGAGGCCGAGCGCCTTGCCTTCTATGCCAAGTGCGGCCCCTCGGTGCGGCAGATGCCGCAGATCTTCATCAACAACCAGCGCGTGGGCGGGCTGGCGGGGCTGCAGGCGGCGCTGGCGCAGATCGGCCAGTCGCAGCAACCCTGATGGCTATCGGTACTGCGCAGCGGTAATGAATTCGCTGAAGGTTTCGCACCACACGATCACGGTGTTGAACTTGGCCGGGTCTGCGCCCGGCGGCAGCGGCACGATGAAATTGTTGAACGTTTTCACGTCGCCCACGCGCAGCATCCGCGGCTTGAGGCGCTGGAAGTCGGCCTCGGTCTCCACGAATTCTGGCGACAGATAGAGCTTGTAGTCCGGCCCCGGTGCCAGCTTGCCGACCAGGCTGACCGCCTGCGGGCTGACGGAAACGGCGCCTTCACCCCTGTGCAGGACGTCGCTGCCCTTCAGGTCGCGGCGAAAAGTGGCGGTCCATTGCGCGGCGGGCAGGCTTGACTGGATTTGCTGCAGCGTGGGGGCTTCGGGCGCGATCAGGATGGGCAGCGCGTAGACACCCAGCGCAAACCCGATGGTCAGGGCAAGAAGGTGCGAGGCGGCAAGCAGCAGAGGTCTCATGGCGGGGTCTCAGCAGACAGCGACCAATGTACCGCGCAGCGCCCTCTTCTTGGTGCGCCGCCGCCCCGCCCCACGGGCCATTCAGGACGCGCGGGCCAGGAACTCGTCCACCAGCGCGTAGTGCTCGGGCACGTTCAGCGCGGGTGCGTGGCCGCATCCCGGCACCTCCACCACGCGTGCCAGGCCACGAAGCCCCGGGCCGCGCGTGAGCATCTCGGCCGTGGTTTCGCGCAACACCAAGTCCGACTGCTCGCCGCGCAGGCACAGCACGGGGATGTCGAGCGCGTCGTAATGGTCCCAGAGCAGGTAGTCGTTGGCATGGTGCGTGAACTGCTGCACCATGGCCGGGTCGTAATGCGGCGTCACGCGGCCAT
>DAIQRN010000450.1:0-2777 GCA_036786185.1 Acidovorax sp.
ACCAGTACATCTTGTCGCGCACCAGGTTGCTGGGGTTGACGAAGCTGAACAGGAACAGCAGCGCGAGGCCCCACAGACCAAGCAGCAGCACCAGGGTGATGGCGGTCTTGCGACCCTTCAGCACGGTCATGCTGATGTTGAAGAGGAAGCCCAGTGCCACCACCACAATGCCGACTTTGGTAGGCAAGGGTTGCTCCAGGAACTCGCGCCCCATGGTGGCCAACAGGTCGTTACCTGTCATCTCGGCCAGCGTGGCATAGGGCACCAGCAGGTAACCGAGGATGGTCAGGGCTCCGGCGGCCAGGAAGATCCAGAACAGCACCTTGGCGAGCAGCGGGCTGTAAAGCTCGGTTTCGCTCTCTTCGGGCACCATGAAATAGGCGGCGCCCATGAATCCGAACAACAGCCACACGATCAGCAGGTTGGTGTGAACCATGCGGGCGATGTTGAAGGGAATGGCCGGGAACATCAGGTCGCCGATCACGTATTGCAGGCCGAGCGTCAGACCGAAAATGATCTGGCCGGTGAACAGTCCTAGCGCCGCGATGAAGTACAGCTTGGCGACAGACTGCGATTGGTATTTAAGGGTTGCGGGTTGCATTTTTGTATCCTTGGATGTGAGGTCTCAGTGCACTGAGATGCTTACCCTTCGATATTGGGTGGCCACTTTTCGGCATCGATGCCATTGGTCCAGCGCAGGAACTCGACCAGATCATCAAGCTGTGCTTCGGTGAAGTTGAACTGCGGCATCTGGCGGCGGCCCGGCGTGTGCGTGGGCATGGCCTTGATCCAGCCCTTGATGAAATCAGGGCCACGACGCGCATAGACGTTGCCCAACTCAGGTGCGAAATAGGCACCCTCGCCCAGCAGTGTATGGCAGCCGATGCAGTTGCGCGTCTCCCATAAATGCTTTCCACGGACTACGGCTTCCGTGATTTCCCCTGATTTGGAGCGCTCGGGGATTTTGGTTTCGGTGTGAAAAATCAGACTCGCGAACACGAGCACGAAAAAAACCGTGCCTCCGTAAAAAATGTTGCGCGCCATCTGGCTCGTGAAGCCTTGACTCATGGTGTACCTCATGCAGTGATGAGCCCGCATCGTAATGACTTAGCGGGTCAAATGGTTGATTAGAATCAATAAGATTCATTCGGTATGAATCTTACATTGAACTTGTGCCTTCTGGGCACTTTGCGGCGACAGAATATGAGCCTGGAGTTGCTTGCCTGCAACCCCTGGTTGCAAAAGGCTGCGAATTATCAGTCAGGATGATCCCTATGCACGGTCCCGTACCCACTTATTTGTCGTCTTCGAGCAACGAATCGCAGCCAGTAGAGGGTTTGGTGGACGACACACGCTTTCCCCCGCATGTTCAGGATGCCACCCCCAGGCTCCCAGGTGACCTGGGGGTCTGGCTGATCATTTTGTTGGAGTTGCTGACCTTTGCCATCCTCTTTGTGTCATTTGCGTTTGCCCGCACGCGGGAGGTGGAACTGTTCAACGCCTCGCAGGCCACGCTCAACCTGAATGCCGGCGCGCTCAACACCGTGCTGTTGATCTCCGGCAGTTGGTGCGTGGCCTGCGCGGTGTCTGCAGTGCGGCGCAATGCATCCACGGTGGGGGCGCGCTGGTTACTGGGGGCTTTGGCCTGCGGAGGGGGGTTTGTGGTGGTCAAGCTGGGCGAATACGCCCAGAAAATGGCGTCCGGGGTGGACCTTTCGACAAACACTTTCTACATGTTTTACCTTTTCCTCACCGGTTTTCACTTCCTGCATGTGGTGGTGGGCATGCTGGCGCTTGGATATCTGTGGGTAAAAACGCGGCGCGGGTGCTATGGCAGCCATGATTGCCATGCGTTGGAGACGGGCGCGGCGTTCTGGCATATGGTCGATCTGCTGTGGATCGTGCTGTTCCCGCTGGTTTACGTGATGCGTTGAGGAGCGAAGAGATGCCTGCTATTTCACACACCCGTGTCTGGCTCATATTGCTGGCCATCACGGCTGCAACGTACTGGATTGGCGAGGCGGGCCTGTCCGGCCATGGCTCCATGGGGCCGGTGCTGGCCATGTTTGCGCTGGCGTTCGTGAAAGGGGTGCTGGTGTGTCTGGACTTTCTGGAGTTGCGGCATGCGCCAGCCCTGTGGCGCTGGCTGGTGGTGGGCTGGCTGGCGCTGGTGCTGGCGTTGATCTTGCTGGCTTACTGGGTTAGCCTGCGGTAGGTGATTTCTCTGACACCGTGGACCGGCATCCTGTGTGCTGCCCAGGATGCCTTATGGATGTCATGCACATGACATGGGGCATGGGCAGCATGGCCTGTTCTTTTCAGGAGTCCTTATTCCATGACGCTGCCCAGTGCACTGACCAACCATGACGACCTGATGCGGCGCATTGCGAGCGATCTGGTGGACAGCTACGACGAAGAAATCGAGCTGGAGCTGGAAGACCGCAGCCTCGACGAGCTGGAGGGCCGCCACGTCACCGACCGCGCGGAGCGGCAGGCCTATTTCAAAGAGCTTTTTCGCTTGCAGGGTGAGCTGGTCAAGCTCCAGGACTGGGTGCAGCACACGCGCAAGAAGGTGGTGATCTTGTTTGAGGGGCGCGATGCCGCCGGCAAAGGCGGCGTCATCAAGCGCATCACCCAGCGCCTGAACCCGCGCGTGGTGCGTGTGGCCGCGCTGCCTGCACCCAATGACCGCGAGCGCACGCAGTGGTACTTTCAGCGCTACGCCGCGCACCTGCCCGCTGCGGGCGAGATGGTGCTGTTTGATCGCAGCTGGTACA
>DAIQRN010000451.1:0-2773 GCA_036786185.1 Acidovorax sp.
AGCACCACCTTGACATGGTGGGGGTCGTTGGTTCGAGTCCAATCGCGCCTACCAAACATCGCAAGCCAAACCAGGGCTTGCAGCAAAAATGCCCGCTAACAAGCGGGCATTTTTGTTTGCCAATACGGAAAAAGTACGGAAATCAAAGTGGTCCCGAAAGGGCAATGCCGCTAAGTTAAGCCAAGGCCCCGCGGGGCCTTTGTTGTTTGTAAAGTTCGGGCCCTATGAACTGACCTGGCCCGTGTCGGCCGGTGGATGGCCGATGCTGCTGCAAGAGTACCTGAGCGATACCCACGTTTGCTGGTGGACGCCAGTCTGGATGCCTGCGACACCAGCGAATACACCTTGGCCGAACGCCTGTGGCCACATGCGCCAGAACATTTGCCGCTTCGTGCTGTCCCCTCGCAGATCCAAAAGACGCTACTCGCGTGAGGTCCGCATGACCAAGACCCACTACCCCATCAAGAAAAATGCCGCTCAGGCTCAACTGAGCGGCATTGCCCGGATGGGCGGTTTTTCGTTTTTTGAGCGCGGCGTTGCGTTGCCCATTAGGGTTATCCTGCGCCGCCCGCGAAGACGCGACTTCTAGAATCTGTTGCAATGCAATACAGGAGTCTGTTGTGTCCGATTCGAAAAACACCGCGGGAACCAAGTCGTCCCAGCGTGTGATCAAGAAGTATCCCAACCGCCGCCTGTACGACACGGACACGTCAACCTACATCACGCTGGCGGAAGTGCGCCAGCTGGTCATGGACAACGAACGCGTGGTGGTGCGTGATGCCAAGACGGGGGACGACCTCACGCGCAGCATCCTGCTGCAGATCATTCTGGAGGAAGAGGCCGGTGGTGCGCCCATGTTCAGCGAGGCGGTGCTGGCCAACATCATCCGGTTCTACGGCCATGCCATGCAGAGTTTCATGGGCGCTTACCTGGAGAAAAACATCCAGGCCTTCACCGACGTGCAGGCCCAACTGGCCGAGCAGTCGCAAAGCGTGTCGCCCGAGATGTGGGCGCAGTTCATGAGCCTGCAGTCGCCCATGCTCAAGGGCATGATGGGCAGCTATGTGGAGCAGTCGCAGTCCGCGCTGGCGCAGATGCAGGAGCAGATGCAAAAGCAGACCGAGCAGATGCTGGGAGCCTTTGGCCTCAAGCGATAGCCTCTGAGCCGCCGCGTGGCGCCTCCAGGGGCGCATCCGGCGATTCAATGGGTGAATGGCTTGGGTCGCACCCGTTTTGGAGAGGCATGGAGCGGGGCGAATGCCGCCCTGCATCACGCCAGGGCCAGAACTGGGACAATACGGGGCTATGAGCGAAGTACTCTCCCCCACGAAAACCCCCAAGGTCGGATTTGTCAGCCTGGGCTGCCCCAAGGCCCTGACCGATTCCGAACTCATCCTCACGCAGCTTTCTGCCGAGGGCTACGAGACCTCCAAGACCTTCCAGGGCGCGGACCTGGTCATCGTCAACACCTGCGGCTTCATTGACGACGCCGTCAAGGAAAGCCTGGACACCATTGGCGAGGCGCTGGCCGAAAACGGCAAGGTCATCGTCACCGGCTGCCTGGGCGCGCGGGCGGGCGAGGGCGGCGGCAACATGGTGCGCGAGATGCACCCCAGCGTGCTGGCCGTGACGGGGCCGCATGCCACGCAGGAGGTGATGGACGCCGTCCATTTGAACCTGCCCAAGCCGCACGACCCGTTTCTGGACCTTGTTCCCGGCAGTTTTGGCGTGGCGGGCATCAAGCTCACGCCCAAGCACTACGCCTACCTCAAGATCAGCGAAGGCTGCAACCACCGCTGCACCTTCTGCATCATCCCCTCGATGCGCGGAGACCTGGTGTCGCGCCCGGTGGGCGACGTGCTGAGCGAAGCCAAGGCGCTTTTTGAAGGCGGCGTGAAGGAGCTGCTGGTGATCAGCCAGGACACCTCGGCCTATGGCGTGGACGTGAAATACCGCACCGGCTTCTGGGACGGCAAGCCCGTCAAGACCCGCATGCTGGAGCTGGTGCAGACGCTGGGCGAGATCGCCGAGCCCTATGGCGCCTGGGTGCGCCTGCACTATGTGTACCCGTACCCCAGCGTGGACGAGGTCGTCCCGCTCATGGCCACGGGCAAGGTGCTGCCGTACCTGGATGTGCCCTTCCAGCACAGCCACCCCGATGTACTCAAGCGCATGAAGCGCCCGGCCAGCGGCGAGCGCAATCTGGAGCGCCTGCAGCGCTGGCGCGAGGCCTGCCCCGAGATCGTGATCCGCAGCACCTTCATCGCGGGCTTTCCGGGCGAGACCGAAGAAGAGTTTCAGCACCTGCTGGACTTCGTGCGCGAGGCGCAGATCGACCGTGCGGGCTGCTTTGCCTACAGCGACGTGAACGGCGCCGCCGCCAACGATCTGCCCGGCATGCTGCCCCTGGAAGTGCGCGAGGAGCGCCGCGCCCGCTTCATGGCCGTGGCCGAGGAGGTGTCGATCGCCCGGCTGCAGCGCCGCGTGGGCGCCACCATGCAGGTGTTGGTGGACCATGCCCCCGCCCTGGGCCGCAAGGGCGGCCGGGGCCGCAGCTATGCCGATGCGCCCGAGATTGACGGCGTGGTGCACCTGCTGCCGCCCGAGAAGATCAGCAAGCAGCTCAAGGTGGGCGAATTCACGCGCGCACGCATCGTGGGCGTTCAGGGGCACGACCTAGTGGCGCTGCCAATTTGATTACTTCAAAAATATGAGCGGCTAGGGAAGGTCTGCACGAATCACTTGGAAGTGAGCTACGCCCGTCCGTGAGATA
>DAIQRN010000452.1:0-2763 GCA_036786185.1 Acidovorax sp.
TGGCGCTGCAGGCGGGCTACCGCACGGGGGTTTATACCTCGCCGCACCTGGTGCATTTCGAGGAGCGCTGCCGCATCCACGGCGACATAGTGGGTGCTACTGAATTGGTAGCTGCCTTCGCAGATGTGGAAAGCGCCAGGTGCAAAAATGGCCAGGATGTTTCGCTCACCTACTTCGAATTCACCACGCTGGCCATCCTGCGGCTGATGAGCCAGTCGCGCCTGGATGTCGCCATCCTGGAGGTGGGGCTGGGCGGGCGGCTCGATGCCACCAACGTGATCGACGCCGACTGCGCCGTCATCACCAGCATCGACATCGACCACACCGAATACCTGGGCCCCGACCGCGAGAGCATTGGCCGCGAGAAGGCCGGCATCATGCGCACGGGCCGCCCCGTGGTGGTCAGCGACCCCATGGTGCCGCAAAGCGTGGTGGACTACGCGCTGGAGATCGGCGCGGACTTGTGGCGCTTTGGCAAGGACTTCAACTTCTCGGGCGACAAGCAGCAGTGGGGCTGGGCAGGGCGGGGGCGCCGCTATGCCGGGCTGGCCTATCCGGCGCTGCGCGGCGCCAACCAGTTGATCAACGCCTCGGGCGCCTTGGCCGCTCTGGAGGCCCTGCGCGAGCGCCTGCCCGTCACCGCCCAGGCGGTGCGCAACGGCATGGCCATGGTCGAGCTGCCGGGGCGCTTTCAGATCGTGCCGGGCCAGCCTACGCTGGTGCTGGACGTGGCGCACAACCCGCATTCGGTGGCGGCGCTGACCGCCAATCTGGACGCCATGGGCTACTTTCCCACCACGCACGCCGTGTTTGGCGCCATGGCCGACAAGGACCTGGCCACCATGCTGGCCAAGGTGGGTCCGCTGGTGGACCGCTGGTATTTCACCAGCCTGCCCACCGCCCGGGCCGAGACGGCCGCCGCCCTGCAGCAGAAATGGAACGCCGTGCAAATGGTGGCGGGCGGCCGCCGGGACGTGGTCTCCAGCCTGCACGCAGACCCCCTGGCCGCCCTGGATGCGGCGGTCGCCGCCGCAGACCCCGCTGATAGAATCGTGGTCTTTGGCTCGTTTTACACCGTGGGCGGTGTGCTCATCAACGGAACGCCCCGTCTGCATGCCAAACATCTGGGCTAGCAGAGCCAGGCAAGCCGGTTTCAAGCCCCGAACGCGTCGTTTACCCCATGGCATTTTTCAAGTTTCGCTGGCCCGGTCAGAGTGAGCAAGCGCCGGCCGAGAGGCCGTCCAAGCGCGCACGCGCACCCCAGGCCGAAAGCATCGACGTGATGCGGCGGCGCGCCCGCCACCGGCTGATCGGCGCGGCCGTGCTGGTGCTGGTGGGTGTTATCGGCTTTCCGCTGCTGTTTGACACGCAGCCCCGGCCGATTGCGGTGGATATCCCCATCGAAATCCCCGACCGCAACAAGGTCGCCCCCCTGGTGGTGCCCGGCCAGACGGCTGCGGTGGCGCCTGCGGCCAAGCCAGTCCCAACCCCTGCGCCTGCGCGCGCGGCCAGCGTGGGCAACGGCCTGTCGGACGGCGAAGAGCTGGTGCAGGCTGCCCCCCCCGTGGCCCCCAAGCCCGCGCCCGCCAAGCCCGAGGCGAAGCCAGAGCCCAAACCTGAACCCAAGCCGGACCCTAAGCCAGAGCCCAAACCAGAGCCCAAGCCAGAGCCCAAGCCCACCCCCAAACCCGACGAAGCTGCCCGCGCCCGTGCGCTGCTGGAGGGCCGGTCGGTCGAGCCTGCCGCCGCAGCCAAGGCCGACGACAGCCGCTTCATCGTGCAGGTGGGCGCCTTTGCCGACGCCGACAAGGCCCGCGAGGCGCGCAGCAAGGTGGAGCGCGCGGGCCTGAAGACCTACACCCAGGTGGTGGACACCAAGGACGGCAAGCGCACGCGGGTGCGCGTGGGTCCGTTCTCTGATCGCGCCGAGGCCGACAAGGCGGCGGCCCGCATCAAGGCGCTGGACCTGTCGGCCTCCGTGCTGACGCTGTAGGGCCCGGGGCTGGCTGAACGTTTCCATGGCCCCGCTGGACTGGATCTTCGTGGCGGTGCTGCTGGCGTCGATGCTGATCGGCGCCTGGCGCGGGCTGGTGTTCGAGGTGCTGTCGCTGCTGGGCTGGGTGGTGTCGTTCTTTGTGGCGCAGTGGTGGGCCGACGACATGGCGGCCTTGCTGCCCATGGGGGAGTCGGCGGGGTCGCTGCGCTATGCGGCCGGTTTTGCCGTAGTGTTTGTGGCGTCGGTGTTCGTGTGCGGTTTTCTGACCTGGCTGGCCAAGAAGCTGGTCGAGGCCATCGGGCTGCGCCCGGCGGACCGCACGCTGGGCGCGGTGTTTGGCGTGCTGCGCGGCCTGGTGCTGCTGTTGGCCGTGGCCGTGGTGGCGGGCCTCACGCCCCTGCGCGATGCCGCCTGGTGGCAGGAATCCCGGGGCGCGCCGGTGCTGGCCGAGGTGCTGCGGGGGTTGAAACCGGCATTGCCGGACGAATTTGCAAGGCATCTGCCTTCCTGAAATGAATATCGGCGCGGCGGCGGCCAGAAACTGCCGCCCTGTGCTTGCCGCGGGGCTTTTCCCGCAAACGGATGGAATACAACTATGTGTGGAATCGTCGGCGTCGTCAGTCCAGCGCCCGTCAATCAGCTGATCTATGACGCCTTGCTGCTCCTGCAGCACCGTGGCCAGGACGCTGCGGGCATCGTGACCCAGCAGGGCCGCAAGTTCTTCATGCACAAGGCCAAGGGCATGGTGCGCGACGTGTTCCGCACGC
>DAIQRN010000453.1:0-2759 GCA_036786185.1 Acidovorax sp.
CCCGGCTGGGTGAAGTAGTCGTTGTCGTCGGCGCGGTAGTCCCAGCGGTCGGCGGGGCCGTGCAGGGCCAGCGGTGGCTCTGCGTAGGCAGGCTGCTCTTGCCATTCGCCCTTGGTGTTGGGCTCATACGCAATCGTGCCGCCGTGGTTGCCGTCCACGCGCATGGCACCGTCGCGGTGGTAGCTGTGCACGGGGCAGCGGGGCGCGTTCACCGGGATGGAGTGGTGGTTGACACCCAGGCGGTAGCGCGCCGCGTCACCGTAAGAGAACAGGCGCGACTGCAGCATGCGGTCGGGCGAGGGGCCAATGCCCGGCACCATGTTGGCGGGGGTGAACGAGGCCTGCTCGACATCGGCAAAGTAATTGCGCGGGTTGCGGTTGAGCTCGACGATGCCCACTTCGATGAGCGGATAGTCCTTCTTGCTCCAGACCTTGGTCAGGTCGAACGGGTGGAAGCGGTAGGTGGCGGCATCTGCCTCGGGCATGATCTGCACGCACAGTTTCCATTGGGGGAACTCGCTCCGGTCGATGGCTTCGAGCAGGTCGCGCTGGCTGCTTTCGCGGTCACCCGCGACCACGGCGGCGGCTTCGGCATCCGACAGGTTTTCAATGCCCTGCTGGCTCACGAAGTGGAACTTGACCCAGAAGCGCTCGTTGGCCGCGTTGATGAAGCTGTAGGTGTGCGAGCCGAAGCCGTGCATGTGCCGGTAGCCGCGCGGAATGCCGCGGTCGCTCATCACGATGGTGATCTGGTGCAACGCTTCGGGGAGGCTGGTCCAGAAGTCCCAGTTGCTCTCGGCGCTGCGCATGTTGGTGTACGGGTCGCGCTTGACGGCCTTGTTCAGGTCGGGGAACTTGAGCGCGTCGCGAAAGAAGAACACCGGCGTGTTGTTGCCCACCAGGTCCCAGTTGCCTTCTTCGGTGTAGAACTTCATGGCGAACCCGCGGATGTCACGTTCGGCATCTGCCGCACCGCGCTCGCCGGCCACGGTAGAAAAACGCGCGAACATTTCGGTCTGCTTGCCCACTGCAGAAAAGATTTTGGCCGCCGTGTAGCGCGTGATGTCCTGGGTGACGGTAAAAGTGCCAAACGCGCCCGAACCCTTGGCATGCATGCGGCGCTCGGGGATCACTTCGCGGTTGAAATGGGCCATCTTTTCCAGGTGCCACACATCCTGCAGCAGCATGGGGCCGCGCGGGCCGGCGGTCAGCGAGTCCTGGTTGTTGGCAACCGGCGCGCCTGCAACGGTGGTGAGTTTGGTCATGGCGATGTCCCTTTCATTGGTGGTCAGACTGGCTGGAAAACGCTCGTGCCACAGCAATGCCAAGGCGCAAGCGGGAAGGCTTGGCGGCACCTGATGAATAGATCATCTGTATCGCCAGTAAAATGATTATCAATTATTGCTATTTTTACCGCAAGGTCGCGGGGATCGTATTTCTGCATGGTGGCGATAGGCATTCCAAGCCTTGCCGCATGATGACGGTTTTGTATAAAGGTACAAGACCATGGACGCGCACCAACAGGCCCAGTACGACGCTGGATTGATTCAGCGTAAAGCGGTGATGGGAGAGGATTTCGTTGCACGTGCTCTCGACGGTGTGACAGAGTTCACGCAGCCTATTCAGGAGTTCATCACTCGCAATGCGTGGGGCGATGTATGGCAGCGCCCAGGACTCGACATGAAGACGCGCAGCCTGATCACGGTGGCTTTTCTTACCGCCTTGGGCAAGCAGCACGAGCTCAAGGGCCATGTGCGCGGCGCGCTCAACAACGGTGCGACGGCGGCAGAAATCCAGGAAGTGTTGCTGCACGCCAGCATCTACTGCGGCGTGCCCACGGCGGTGGAGGCTTTTCGCACGGCCGCTGAGGTGATCGACGGGCCGAAGCAGGGCTGAACGTCTTTCTTTCAGCCCCCGGCCAGCAGCTTGTGCACCAGGTCTGCTGCGGTGGACGCGTTGTACTTGCGCATGAGGCGTGCCCGGTAAATCTCCACCGTGCGATGGCTGATTTCCAGCGTCCGGCCGATCTCCTTGGAGGTCAGCCCCTCCAGCAGGCGCGCTGCCACTTCGCGTTCGCGGCCCGTCAAATCGGCCTTCACGGGGCGCTGGGCGCTCAGGTCTTCAAAACTCCAGATGCCCGATTCATGGGGCGCATCGCGGTTCAGCGCGCGGCCCGAGACATGGCACCAGAAGACTTCGCCGTTGGCACGCTTCATGATGCGGTTGTCGGCGTAGTGGCCCTTGGCGTTGAGAATGGGCTCCATGTGCGCGCCCAGGCGCTCGTACTCGTCTGCGCTCGGGTAGAGTATTTGGAACGACTGGCCGATCAGCACCTCGCGCGAGGCGCCGAACATCTCGCACACGTGCCGGTTGCAATCGACCATGGTGCGGTGGCGCGACAGCACCAGCCCCACGGGAGCCATGTCGAAAGCAAGCCGGTAATCCACGTCCATAGTGAAAGTCTTTACGGAAAACTACTTATTTAACTACGTAGTATCGTAGCGCATCCCAATTCACAAGGAGATCGTGGTGAACAAGTTATTCCCCTCGGCAACCGAAGCCCTCCAGGGTGTGGTTGCAGACGGCCAGCTCATGGCCGTGGGTGGTTTCGGTCTGTGCGGCATTCCTGAAGCCCTCATCGAAGCCTTGCGCGATTCGGGGGTCAAGAACCTCACCGTCATTTCCAACAACGCGGGCGTGGACGGCTTTGGTCTGGGCAAGCTGCTCGAAACCCGCCAGATCAAGAAGATGATCTCGTC
>DAIQRN010000041.1:0-11292 GCA_036786185.1 Acidovorax sp.
AAGTGGCTGGCGCTGTCGGTGGCCAAGCTGACGGTGGTGGATTGATGGCGGGCAGCGGATGGGCTGCTGGCCCGTTCGCTGCCGCGTCGTCAGGCTGTCAGGCGGGCAGGCAGTGCGCCGTGGTATCTGGCTGCGCCAGCTTTTCGGCGTACAGGCCATTGCGCTCGGGCGAGATCAGGGCCGCGAGGCCTTGCATGACCGTGACCTCGGCGCCCGCTGGCTGCTCGCGATAGCACTTGCCCAGCATCTCCAGGGTGTTTTCCAGCGCCGCCGCCTGTGGCGCTGAGGTCTTTTTGAGCGCCTGGGCCTGCTGCTGGAGCCAGGTTTCATAGGCCTCCAGGCTGGCCTGCGGCAGCTTGGCGCGCTCGGCCTCGGGAATCATGCTGGCATACAGGGCCTGCAGGCTCTGCAACCCCGGCTGCCCCATCACCAGCACCGCGTCGTAGCGCGCCTCGTAGGCGCCCTGCCGGTAAATCACCTGCTGGATCTGGTAGCGCAGCTTTCCCTGGTCACCACCCAGCGTGCGAATCAGCTCGCGCGCCGCCGCGCCGTGGCGGTCGCTGGCGAACTGCGCTTCCAGGGCGGCAGATATCTGCGCATCGGACGGGTACGCGATGGGCGGTGGCGCTGACGGAGAGCAGGCCCCCAGGGAGAGCATGGCGGCAAAATAAATACCGGGGCGCAGGGATAATAATTTCATATTGATGACAATATTCGTGGGGTTGATATTTATTTTCATCAGGCTGTGGGTTTCTAAATGTTGTAATGAGATTCGTATTTATACAAAGCGTGAAGATTTGTTATTTTTCTGGAGCGTTGAAAGAGAAAACAGGGTGAGTTGCCTTGTAGGGCTTGGACTGCATAGTGTGTAAGTCATTGTCCTACAAATGAAATTCCGTGCGGCCTGGCGCGCTGGTTTCTGATGCAAGAAATCTCTGCCAGCCACGAAATCTGAGTCCTGTGGGGCAGGCAACATTTATTTACGGTCGGGGCAAACGCACCCATCAAGAATCCACTGGCAGGCCAAAAGGAGCTGCTTTCTGATTGTTTTCAATTTATCAAGGATTATTGATATGCGCAAAATCTCCATTACCGCCGTTGCCGCACTGGCCCTGACCTGCAGCGCCGCTTTTGCCCAAAGTGGCAACGTCACCATTCCGGGTCTGTTCTCCGGCAAGGGCTCGGCGGGCTCCGAGGTGACCAACAGCCGGATCATGGTGACCAACAACAAGGCCACCAACGTCATTGCCGGTGGCGGCAAGGCGGGCATCAAGGTGGGCGAGATCTCCATGGAAGGCGTGGCCAACGTCAACAGCGTGAATATCACGGGCTCCAAGATCCGCAACTCGGACATCGTGGTGAGCGGCAACGAAGCCACCGACATCAAGGCCATCGGCGGCACGGCCAACGTCAACAGCGTCAACATCAACTGAGCCCAGGGGCCGATTGGCCGCCTTCAGGCCTGCCGGGCGGGTGCCCGGTGGCCTGTCTGTCTTTTCATCTCTCCAGGGGTTCTGAGTGCACACAACGCGCAAGACGCAAACGCATGAAGCGGTCACGCTGTGGCTGCTGGGTCTTTCGGTGGCCGTGGCGCCCGTTGGCGCGGGCGCTCAGGAGTCCATGCTGGCTGGCCTGGGCTGGCACAAGAACAGCGCCGGTACGCAGGTGGATGGCAACAGCCAGATCCAGGTGCTGGACAACAAGTCCACGGGCCCGGTGATCTCGACCGGCGGCAAGGGATCGGCCCTGGCCAACGCCGGGATGCGGGTGGACCTGGCAGGTTCGGCACAGGCCAACGGCATTGGCCTGGCGGCCATGGAGGTGCGCCAGTCCCATGTCCAGGTGCTGGGCAACCAGGTCACCGGCTTCGTGCATGCGCTCGGTGGCGCCGCCACCGCCAACATGGTGCTGGCGGCAAGTTCTGAAGGCGCGAAACAACTCACGGCCAGCCGCCTGCTGGTACAGGGCAACCGTGCGGCGGATGTGGCGGCGTTTGGCGCCAAGGCCGATGTGCTGCTGGGCACGGGCTCCCTGCAGATGCCTGGGCGCGCCACTGCCAACAGCGTGTTGCTGGATGCGACCGACGTGCGCAACTCCCAAATGGCGCTGTCTGACAACGATGCCCGGCGCGTCACGTCCATTGGGGGGTCGGCGCTGGCCAACGCCCTGACGGCCGCGCGGTCCACGCTGGTGGACACCCGTGTCCTGCACGTCGGCAACCGTGCGCAGGACGTGCGCGCAGGCGGCGGCAGCGGCGGGGTGGGGCGCGGCACCATCGCGCAAGTGAACCTGACCGGCGTGGCGGCGGCCAACTCCGTCATGCTGGCCTCCAGCGAACTGAAGGGCGCGCAACTGACGCTGGCAGACAACGAGGCCGCCCAGGTCATCGCCACGGGTGGCAGCGCCCTGGCCAACAGCATCAGCTTTACCGACCACAAGCTGGCGGGTTCGGCGGGCTACCAGGCGGGCGTGTCAGGCAACAAGGCCCGCAACGTGCAGGCCTGGGGCGGCGAAGGCTCGATTCTTGGCGGGGCGCTGGCCGATGTGCGGGTGTCTGCCGCGGCGCTGGCCAACACCATCTCCGTGACCCGTGGCGAACTGGCCGAAGGGCCGGTTCACCGTCTTGCGGGCAACGAGGCCCGCGATGTGGTGGCCACCGGCGGCGCGGCGGCTGGCAACAGCCTGTGGCTGGACAACGCAACGGTGCGTGGCGGCACGGTTGTGCTGGCCGGCAACGAGGCCGGCAGGGTGCGTACCTCTGGCGGTACGGGCAGCATCGGTGGTGGCGTGGTGGGTGCGCTGGAGCGCAATGGCCGCGCCCTGGCCAACACCGTGGTGGCCGACCACCAGTCCACGCTGGAGCGCAGCGCCATCACCCTCGCGGGCAACCGGGGCGAGTCCGTGACCGGATCGGGCGGCCTGGCCGCAGCCAATGCCCTGATGGTGAGCGAAGGGCGCGTGCAGAAAACCGCCATCACCCTGGCGGGCAACCGCGCCGAGGGCGTGCAGTCCACCGGCTATGCCGCCCAGGCGGGCGGCGGCCTGCTGTTTTCGGCCAGCCAGCAGTCTGCCGCGCTGGCCAACACGCTGGCGGTCACCGGCTCGCAGCTGGACGCGGCCACGCTGACGATGGCGGGCAACACCGCATCGCGCCTGGCCGCGCGCGGCGGCGCGCTGCAGGCCAACAGCATTGCGATTGAAAACGGGGCCGGTGCGCCGTCCCGGTTGTCGGCCGATGGCGTGTTGAGCGGCAATACCGCCAGCGACATGACCACCACGGCCGATTCGGTGTCGGGTGCTGGCGGGTTGGCCAGCCGCACCAGCCGCGCGCGCGCAGCAGCCAATGCGCTGGTGCTGCACGACGGGGCGAGCGTGGATGCATCGTCGCCGTGGCTCATTGCGGGCAACACAGTGCGCGGCGTGCATGCCACCGGGGGCACGGCGCTGGTCAATGCGCTGGCGGCCTACCGCAGTGCGGCCTTGCAAGGCAGCCCGGTGAGCATCGTGGGAAACCATGGCGAAGACATCCGCGCGGCTGGTAGCGGCGCGCAGGCTTTGGGCGTGGGCAGCAAGTCCAACGGCGTGCTGGCGGCCAACGGCCTGTACATGGACGGATCGGGCGCGACGGCCCTGTCACGCAGCAGCCTGCTGGTGGCGGGCAACACGGCCCGGCAATTGAACGCCGATGGCGGCCGCATCAATGCCAACGCCCTGTCGGTCAATGCGCAGGGCAGCGTGCAAGCCAGCCACCTCATCCTGGCTGGCAACACCGCAGCAGACATGCGCAGCGAGGGCCGCGAGGGCACCGTGGCCGGTTTCGCCGCCTTTGGCAAGGGCATAGGCCAGGCCAATGCCAACGCCGTCCAGGTGCTGGGTGACATGCGTGCGGCCAGCCTGCAGCTGATGGGCAATACCGCTGGCCGTGTGCACGCCACCGAGGGCCTGGCGGCGGCCAACAGCTTTTCGCAGGGCGCGGGTGGCCGCGTAGAGGGCGTGCAGGCGCTGCTGGCGGCCAACACGGCGGTCTCCACACAGGCGGACGACGGCAGCACGGCGCTGGCCAACAGCGTGCAGGCCGATGGCACGCTGCAGGGCAGCTCGGTGCAGGTGATGGCCAACCAAGGCAGCGCGCGCGCTGGCGGCCATGATGGGCTGGCCAACAGCATTCGTGCGCAGAAACGGGGCCGCATTGCCGCCTCGTCGGTCACCGTGGCGACCAACCAGGGGACGGCGCAGCAGGGCGTGGCCAACAGTGTGGACGTGGCGGGTTCCCTGCAAGGCGGCAGCATCACCATCCTGGGCAACCAGGGTTCGGCGCGCGATGGCGGGGCCATCAACAGCGTGGTGGGCAGTGGCCGCATTGCGGGCAGCCAGATCACCATCCTGGGCAACGCGGGATCGGCCGCGACCGGCGCCCTGGCCAACAGCGTACGCGCCGAGGGCCGCATCACCGGCGCGAACATCACCATTCTGGGCAACCAGGCCAGTGCGCAGGGCGGCGGCAGCAAGGTCAACAGCGTCAGCGGCTCGGGCTCCATCAAGGGCAGCCAGATCCTGATCGCGGGCAACACTGGCCGCGCCGACGGTGGCGGCCTGGTCAACGGGCTGCACAACCGCGGCAGCGTGGCGGGTGCGCAGATCGTGGTTACCGGCAACCAGGGCAATGCCACGGGTGGCGGCACCGTCAACAGCGTGGACAACCGTGGGCAGTTGTCGGGTCGGGTGCTGATTGCAGGCAACCGCGGCAGCGCCACGGTGGGCGGCACGGTCAATTCGCTGGTGAACCACGGCGTGATGGCGGGCACGGTCCTGATCGCGGGCAATCAGGGGCATGCGGCTTTGGGCGGCGTGTCCAACTCGGTGATCAACCAGGGCGTCATCACGGGCGCGGTGGCGATTGTTGGAAACATGTCGGCCGCCGCGGCCGGGATGACGTCGGGCAGCGTGCGCAACGTGGGAGGCGCCGTGACGGGCGTCGTGGGCGTGGCGGGCAACACGCCCTTTGCGGCCAACCCGGGCTACACCTACGCCACCCCTTCGACGGGCGTAGTGAATCAATCGGTCACGGTGTTGCCAGCGGTCAACCTGCTGAGCATGTAGCCGCAGCAGGGACCGTGCCCCAGCAAGGAATTTCTGGAATTCAGTGAACAAAGGAGTGGCAATGACACATCGTGAAAAGAAACATTCCGCGCGGGCACTGTGGCTGTGCTGCGGGGCCGTGGCGTTGGCGCTGATGGGTGGCGGGGCGCAGGCGCAGCTGGTGAACTATGGCGAGCAGCTGGGCGCCTACAAGGACATGGCCCAAAGCGGCGTGCGCCTCAATGACGGTGTGTACCCGTCGGTCAGCGCCAAGGCGCGCGTGAACCGCGCCATCTCGCAGAACACGCTGGTGGACCAGAGCGCCCTGGTGCAGCCAGACGGCACGCTCAAGCTGCCCGATGGGCAAAAGAACATCGTGATCCGCTCCACCTACTCGGATGTGCAGCGCGGCGCGGACGGCACGCTGCGCATTGCCAGCCCGGTGATTCAAGGCAACGTCAACGGCAACGTGACGCTGTATGTGGAAGGCAAGGGGGTGGAAAACATCACCGTCCTGAATTCCAGCCGCTGAGCCTTGCGGCCTTGTGCCATGTGTTTTGGCAGCCCCGAGAGAGAGCGGGGCGTTTTTGCAACACCACGACAACAAAGAACCATGAAGACAAATCAATCATTGCGATGGGGCGCGATTGCGCTCGCGCTGGCTGCTCTGGGGGGCTGCGCGTCCACGGAGAACGCGCTCAAGGACGCCAATACGCTGCTGCAGGAGCGCGAGGCCGACAAGCTCTTGCCGGTGACCAACCTGAGCCCGTATGCGCTGGCCCTGGGCCGCTTCGGGCGGATGCTGGACATCTACAAGGAGGGCGACCCCGTCATCTACATGCAGACGCGCAGCATCCTGGATGCCACCAACCTGTCCAGTCCTCTGGCGGGTGCCGAGATTCCAGGCGACATCACGGAAATGGTGCGCACGGCGGTCAACCGCATCGGGGCCAGGGTGGTCTATGTGCCCTACCACCCGGACTATCTGGTGTCGCAGGCGCAACTGGGCGCCAAGTTCGGCGTGACCATGCCCGACTTTCTGATCACGGGCGCACTCACGGAGTTTGACCGCGCCATCGCGGGCGCGGGCCGCGTGAATTCGGCAGGCATCGAGTTTGGCAAGGGCGATGGCAAGACCACGCTGGGCGGCGACATCAAGCGCACGGCGATCTACTCGGCCCTGGCGCTGGACCTGAACCTGGTGAGCTTTTCCACCCAGCAGATGGTGCCGCAGGTGCAGGCGTCCAACGTGGTGAAGGTGCTCAACTTCAGCTCGGAAGACAACGCCAGCCTGGGTTTTTATGGCGACGCCTTTGGCTTCAAGCTGGAGGGCAAGTATTTGCAGGGTCGCCACTCGGCCATCCGCACGCTGGTGGACCTGAGCGTGCTGGAGCTGGTGGGCAAGGCCACCAACACGCCGTACTGGCGCTGCATTCCCAACGGCACGCCCGACCCGGTGGTGATCGAGAACATGCGCGCGGCCTACAACGGCCTCACACCCGAACTCAAGCTCGGCCTGGTGCAGGTCACGCTGCGCAAATATGGCGAACCGGTGCAGGTGACTCAGCAGTACGACGAGCAGACGCGCCAGGCGCTCGAGAAGGTGTACGCGCAGCGCTACGCCTCCCTGGGGGCCGTCGATGTGATGACCTGGCAAGGCTTTGAACCCCTGTTCTTCGGCGTGCCCATGGCTTGGGACACGGCGCAGGCCCCTGGCGCGGCACCGGCGGGTGCCGCAGCGCCAGCGGATGGCAAGGCGGGCACATGATGCGTGGTGCCAGCATTCTGCGCCGGGGTGCGCCCTGGCTGGTGGGCGCGGTTCTGCATGCGCAGGCCTTCGCCCAGTTGCCGCCCGCCAATCCGCCTGCAGCGGCTGCGGCGCCTGCACCACCCCCCCAACCCGCGCCTGCCGCCACGGTGGGCGCCCGGTTCATCGAGTCCTGCAACGAGGCCTTGGAGCGCGGCGTGTCCGAGCTGGGTTGCCAGGGGCCGATCTACCGTAATGAGCTGGAGCGCTTGAAGCGCGAGGCCTTGAGCACCCAGAACCCCCAGTTGCTGTCGTTTGTGGGCGATGCCTACCAGAACCCGCGCTCCGGCCTGGGGGACATGGGGCAGGCCTACCGCTGGTACCTGCTGGCCGCCGTGCGTGGCGACCCGCGCGCCATGCAGCGGTTGAGCGAGATGAACCGCAAGGGCCAGGGCGTTCCCAAGGACAATGTGCGCGCCCTGGGCTACGCGCGCCTGCTGGAGCGCATGGCCCAGCCCGACACCGGAACGCCCCGCAACGTACTGTCGATCATCAACGAGCTGGGTGCCGAAATGGCCGTGGAGGAAGTGGCACTGGCCGAGCGCTTTGCGGCCGAGCTGGAGGCCCGCGTGCAGCGCCAGGCGGTGGGCGCTGGCGCGGAGCCGGGCGGCGATGCACGGCCTGCCACGGCGGCCGAGCGACCGGGCGCAGGATTGCCGGGCATGTCGGCCGTGCCGCGAACCGCTCCGGGTGCACCCGCCCCGGCGGTGGTGCCTGGCAGCACTGTGCCGGGGATGCCCGGCAAGACACCCCCCTGATGCGAGGGCTTCAACGATGAAGAGCGCGATGCTGCTCCATGGCTTGGGCCGCAATCTGCCGGGCAGGGCGCTGCTTGGCATGGCGGTGTTGTTTGCCATGCTGGGGGTGAGCGCGGGGGCCTGGGCTGCCGGGCCGACTGGCCCTCTCGGTCCGGTCGGTCCTACGGGACCCACGAGGCCCTCCGGCGTGGCGGGTGCGCAGCCAGTCCCTCCGCCCGCCTTGCCCGTGCAGCCGCCTGCCCATGGTAGTAACGGTAATGAGGCTGCCCCCGCAGGCAATCACATCGAGGTGACGGGCAATACAGCCACCGCCACCCGCTGCCCCGGGGAGGGCGCGGCATCGGTCAACAGCGTGGACGTTGCGGGTGCGCGGCTGCAAGGCCGCACGGTCATCGTGCAAGGGCGCAATACCCACGATGTGCACACCGGCGACTGTCCTGCGCGCACGGGGCCGCCCGCGCAAGGCCAGACCCACAGCATCCGCATCCGCTGAATGCAGCGCTCTCGCCACGCTGCGCCGGACCCCCACCACACGTTTTTCACCACACAATGATCATTCCATCCGACACATTGCGCACAACGACTTCATCCCGGCAGGCCCGGATGCTACGGCGCAAAGGCGCTGCCCTGGCCATGGCGGCCGCAGCACTGATCCTGGCCGCGTGCAAGGACCGGGCCCCCGAGGCCCCGGCTGCAGCGCCAGAGTCCGCCAGTGCAGCGCCTGCCACCGCGGCGACAACGGTGGCACCGCCCGCTGCCGCCCAGCCAGTGGCTCCCGCGCCTGCGGCAGCCGCCATGCCCGCGGCGGCAGTACCGCCCAAGAAACTCCCGCTGTCCATCCAGGGCGTGGCCGCTGCGGGCGTCACGGTGCGCGTCAAGGCCATCGAAATCGGCGCTGACGCCACCGTGCTCGACGTCAGCATCTCGTTCGCCAACCGCATCACCGACACCACCATGCTGGCCCTGGCCGACACCTTTTTGCAGGACGAGAGCGGTGCGCGCCTGCACATCAAGCGACCCGACAACAACCGCGACATGACCATCCGCGAAGGCGAGACACTGGACGGCCAGCTGGTGTTCATGGGCGCCGTGGCGCCCACCGCCCGCAAGCTCAAACTGGTGTTCAACGATGGCAACCAGGACGACAACATCGTGGCGCCGGGCCTGGTGATCGACCTGCCGCTGCAGGGCGGTTGATGCGCGCGGGGCGTGCGATGGGCGGGCGGGTGTTGTACCGTGGTGGTGCCGCCGCCTTGGCGGTGGCGGCCTTTTCCTTTTGTGTACCCGCCCACGCGCTGGAGGTGCACCGCAGCGGCCGCGCGCTGGCTGGTGCCCCCACGAAATTGGTGCCCATGCCGGAGGCACCGGCCACCACGCTGCGCAGCCATGAGCCTTCGGGCGCGCTGACCAGCAGCAGGCCGACCACCACACTGCAGCGCAGCGCCGGGCCGCAGACCATTCTGCGCGAGGCCGAGGTGCCACCCGACCGGCTGGAGAAAACGCGCGCGCTGCTGGCCGAACTCAAGGCCCAGCCCACGCCGGAGCAGGCCATCTCCATCGACCTGCCCGCCGATGTGCTGTTCGACTTCGACAAGGCCGATCTGCGCGCCGACGCGGCGCCGTCGCTGGAGAAGGCGGCAGAACTTGTCCAAAGCTACGCCACCGCACCGCTGACCGTGCGGGGCCACACGGACGGCAAAGGCACCGACGCCTACAACGATGCGCTGTCCTTGCGCCGCGCCGAAGCGGTGGCACGGGTGCTGTACCAGCAGACCACCCGGCAAGCGCACGTCGAGGGCCGGGGCAAGCGCGAGCCGGTGGCACCCAACACCACGCCGGACGGCCGGGACGACCCGCAGGGCCGCCAGCTGAACCGGCGCGTGCAGATCCTGATCGGTGTTCCGGCCAAGAAGGGCAGATAAACCATGGCGCTCATCCGTTGCCCCGAGTGCGGGCGTGAGATCTCGTCGCAGGCGCCTGCCTGCCCCGCGTGCGGCTATCCGCTGCAAACCCTGAAGACACCCCCGGCTGCACCGCCCCATGCGCTGCAGTCGCCGTACCTGTGGGGGCGCGTCGCCATGGTGCTGGGCGCCTGGCTGGTCACGCCGTGGATTGCCAGACTCGTCGTGGCACTGGCGGTCTGCGTGCTGGCGTATTTCATGTTTGTCGGACGCTGAGACGCACAGCGCTGAGGCCTGTGGCGCCGCACGCCGGGGTGAACGGTTGCTATATATTCAGGAGCTGCTGACGCTTGTACATCAAGCGCTAGAGCCACTTTTCACTCAAATTCAGACCGCGACCCAGTGGTTGTCCAGCCGCGCGCCCTGCAACAGATGGTCATGCGGGTGGTGCAGCGGGGCCTGCGCCTGCGCGTCCTGCAGGCTGCCGGCCAACCCACCCGCCCACAGCGCACTACCGCGCACGGCCAGTGGGCACACCTCGGGCAAGGGCACCAGACGCTGCCATGTGCCCGGCAGCGAAAACGTGGCGATGCCATGGGCGCGTGGGCAACTCACGGCCCAGCCCGCAGGTGTGGCCGCAATGCTGCCGCCGTAGCCGTGCAGGCTCTGCGCCAGGGGCTGCGGCGCGGACATGGCGCGCAGCGCCGTGCCGTCGAACAGCGCCAGCACGGGGGCGGTGTCCTTGGCCGTGGCGTCGTCGTGCTCGGCCTGCAGCGCGATGCCCAGCAAACGCTGGCCGTGGCCGCCGGGGCTCCAGGCCAGGTGGCGAAGACTGAGGCGTGGGTCCTGCAGGCGCCATTGGCCGAGCAGGCGACCCGTGTGGGCATCCAGCCGCACGAGCGATGAATCCATGCGGTCCAGGTCGCGCTTGACGCGGCCGGTCTCGGGCGCGGTGGGTACGCCGCCGTTGGCGACGATCAATGCGCCAGCGCCGTCCCACACCAGCTCGTGCGCGTCAATGCCGTGCGTGGGCCATTCGGCGGTTTGTTCGAGCGTGCGGGCGTCGCGCACGCCGATCCAGCTGGCGCCGGTCTCGATGTCGGTTTCGGTGGTGTACAGGCGCGTCCCATCGGCGCTGGCCAGGACGTGGCCGTTGAAGCTGCGCTCGCCGTTCTGCCACAGCCATTGGGGCTGCGCGCGCTGGCCCGGCCGCCAGCGCACCAGCCAGTCGCCGGGGCGGCGCGCGGTGGCCAGCACGGAGCCGTCGGGCAGCATGCACAGGCCATGGGCGCGCGTGGGCACTTCCAGCGCAGCGTGCACCTGCAGTGCCTGCCCGGCGCCGCCCTGCGTGGACAGCAGGCCAATGTGAAAGCGGCCCTGGCGCTCCCAGGCGGCGGCCAAATGCACCCGATCACCGGCTTGGGCGAACGCCGCCGGGGCGGGAATGATTGCGCAGGCGCCCAGGCCCCCGAGAACGGCCAGCGCATGGCGGCGGTGCAGGTCAGTCACCATCGGCGTCTGAGAAGCCAATGCTCACCTGCAGCGCAGGCGCCACTTCGGACTCGGCCAGGAACTTGAGCGCCGCCAGGTCCTTGGCGGTCTGCTGGATGGTGGCCTTGTTCCGCTCACCGTTTTTTTGCACCCGCGCCATGGAGGCGTCCACCGTGTCGGTGGCCCGGCGCAGCTTGTCGGCCAGCGGGTTCAGGCCCTTGCCGCGCAGGTAGGTTTCCAGCGGCACCAGGGCCTT
>DAIQRN010000454.1:0-156 GCA_036786185.1 Acidovorax sp.
ACTACGACTACGGCCTGATCATCGAAGAGCGCTACACCAAGAAGCTCAAGGCCGAATACCCCTGCTGGTGCGGCAGTGCCAACTGCCGGGGCACGCTGCTGGCGCCCAAGCGCGGCTGGGCGCCCCCCGGCCCGCCCGCCCACCCTGCCCCGAATA
>DAIQRN010000454.1:174-2751 GCA_036786185.1 Acidovorax sp.
CCAGTGAACAGCCCCATCCGCTGGCCCGCCGAAGCCGTCTGGGAGGCCGTGTCGCCCTTGCTGCCGGGATTTACCGTGGAGGTACTGCCCAGCATCGACTCGACCAACACCGAACTCATGCGCCGTGCACGCGCGGGCCTGTGCGAGCCCACCTTGCTGGTGGCCGAGCAGCAGACCGCCGGGCGTGGCCGCCTGGGGCGGGTGTGGCAAAGCGACGTGGGGGCGTCTTTGATGATGTCCCTGGGCCTGCCGCTGGCGCCAAAAGACTGGTCGGGCCTGTCGCTCGCAGTCGGCGTGAGCGTGGCCGAGAGCCTGCAACCCGTGCTGCCCCCGCTGGGCGCGGGCCAGCCCGCGCGCGTGGGCCTGAAGTGGCCCAACGACCTCTGGTTGGGCGGTGCAGCGGGTGACCGCAAGCTCGGCGGCATCCTGGTGGAGACCGCCAGCTTTGTGGCGCCCCAGGCGGCGGCCGCACCGGCCAGCACGGCGCGCTATGTGGTGGTGGGTATCGGCATCAACGTGCTGCCGCGCAGCCCCGAGGGCATGAGCATGCCGCCCGGTAGCCTGCAGGATGTGGAGCCCGGCCTGGATGCGCCCGCTGCCCTGCTGCGCATCGCGCCGCCGCTGGTGGCCATGCTGCAGGCCTTTGAGGGCTATGGCTTTGCGCCCATGCAGCCCCGTTTTGCGGCGCGCGATGTGCTGCAGGGCCGCGCCGTCACGCTGAGCGATGGCACGGCGGGCATGGCGCATGGCGTGGGCGACGACGGCGCGCTGCTCGTGCACACGGCAGGCGGCATGCAGGCCATCACCAGTTCTGAAATCAGCGTGCGGCCCAGTGCGGTTGCACCCATGTGAAAGCCCCCAGACCGCCATGCTGCGCCTTGCCGTGATTGCCTTGCTCCTGGCCAACGCGGGCTATTACGCCTGGTCGCAGGGCCATCTGCGCTCGTGGGGCCTGGCGCCCGAGGAGCAGTCCGAGCCCCAGCGCATGCAGCAGCAGATCCGGCCCGAGACCTTGCAGATCCTGCGCGTGAACCCCGGCAAACCGGCGTCTTCGCCATCGTCGTCCGCTGCACCCGCGCCCGCCGCTTCGGCGGAGGCCGCCACGGCCCCGCCCGCCGACGCCGCCGAATGCCTGCAGGCCGGTGTGTTCGACGAGCGCCAGGCCGGGGCCCTGCGCACGGCCGCAGCCAGCCTGCCCCAGGGCAGCTGGTTGCTGGAGCCCACGCCCATTCCGGGCCGCTGGATGGTCTATATGGGCCGTTTTGACGACCTGGAAACGCTGGACAGAAAGCGCGCCGAGCTGCGCGCCCGCAAGGTGGACCACGACCGCGCGGGCGGCACGCTGGAGTACGGCTTGTCGCTGGGCCGCTTTGCCACCAAGGAGGCCGCCGAACGCGAGCTGGCCACCCTGAGCAACAAGGGCGTGCGCACGGCCCGCGTGGTCCCCGAGCGGCCCGACGCCACCGGTTTCACGCTGCGCCTGCCCGCCGTCACGGAGGCACTGCGCCCTCAGCTGGATGCTCTGCGCAGCGCCATGGCGGGCAAGACCCTGCGTGCCTGCGGCTGAGGCCGTTCCCCTGTCCGCAGCAGCTCGCAGCAGTCCGCAAACACCGGGTCAGCTACCCGCCACCACATCCCGCGCCGCAAACCGCACGCTGAAGCATGCGCCCGGCGGGTTCTGGCCGGGGCGCGCGTCTTCCAGCGTGACCTCGGCGTCGTGCTTGCGCGCGATCTCCAGCACGATGGGCAGGCCCAGGCCCGAGCCGTCGGCCTCGCTGCCCAGGGCGCGGTAAAAGGGCTGAAAGACCAGTTCGCGCTCGCTCTCGGGAACGCCGGGGCCGGAGTCTTCCACCTGCAGCAGCAGCACATGGCCAAAGGTGTCGGCCAGCACGCGCGCCGTGACCATGCCGCTCTTGCCGGGGCCGGACGGCGTGTAGTTGATGGCGTTGTCCAGCAGGTTGCGCACCAGTTCCTTGAGCAGCGTGGGATTGCCGTCCAGCCACACGCCGGGCGTGCCGGGCTGGGCGCCGTCGTAGCCCAGGTCGATGTGCTTTTCCAGCGCGCGCGGCACCGAGTCGCGCACCACCTCGATCACCAGCCGTGCCAGGTCGCACGGCTGGCGCGCAATGCCCACGCCGCTGCCCTCGGCGCGGGCCAGCGCCAGCAGCTGGTTGACGGTGTGCGTGGCGCGGATGCTGGAGCGGCCGATTTGCTGCAGCGAGCGCTTGAGCTCGTCGGTGCTGGTGCCTTCGCGCTGCGCCAGGTCGGCCTGCATGCGCAGGCCCGCCAGGGGCGTCTTGAGCTGGTGTGCGGCGTCGGCCAGAAAGCGCTTTTGCGTGGCCAGCGATTCGTTCAGGCGCGTGAGCAGGTCGTTGACGGAGGCCACCAGTGGCGCCACCTCCAGCGGCACGGTGCGGTCGTCCAGCGGCGAGAGGTCGTCGGGGCTGCGCGCGCGGATGCGCTGCTCCAGCTGGTTGAGCGGCTGGATGCCGCGCGCCAGCGCCAGCCACACCAGCAGCACGGCCAGCGGCAGGATGACGAACTGCGGCAGCATCACGCCCTTGATGATTTCGGTGG
>DAIQRN010000455.1:0-2749 GCA_036786185.1 Acidovorax sp.
CTGTTTTAAATCTCGCCACCTGTGTCGCGCAGTCGCACGCTACACCGGCCGCCAGCACCCTATTTTCTTACTCCAACCCAAGGTACCCGGATCAGAGCCAGCCCATGTAATTATCCTTGCAGCCGGGAGGCACTGATTGCTCAGAACCCCCTTGCCCAGCCCATCGGCCAACTGTTGCAAGGCTCACTGGCAATTAAGCAGCGAGTGCGAAACGTTCGTCGTTTGCAGTTAGTTTTTTAAATCGAGATTTACGAGCGTGACTCAAGCTCGACATGCACCACACCGATTCCGAACCCACGTCGAAACCAGGACAGCCCCAAGCCCCCTATTTTAGGCGCTAGCGAGCAATTGCAAGAGCTCCGAAGGGGATTTAATTACTGCATGGGCGCCCCATTCCGAGGGGTGGCTCGTACCCAAGTATCCATAGGTAGCGGCTACCGTGCCCATGCCTGCAGCGATGCCGGCGACGATGTCGCGCTCGTCGTCGCCTACATAGATACAGTGCTTTGGCGCCAAACCTAGACGGGCAGCGGCTTCCAGCAAGGGCGCCGGGTGCGGCTTGGCGTGCGGTGTGGTGTCACCGCTGATGATCGTGGTGGCCGTGGAAAACAGTGGTATAGAGCGGGTCAGCGGGTCGGTAAAGCGCACCGATTTGTTGGTGACGACCCCCCAAACCACATTGCGTGCCAACAATTGCCCCACCATTTCAGGAACTCCGGCAAAAATGCGGGTCAATTCCGTCATGCGCGACTCATAGTTCACGAAGAACTCTTCGCGCATGGCGGGAAACTCTGGATGCTCGGGCGTCAGGCCAAACGCCTCCCCAAGCATGCCGCGCGCACCAGCGCCTGCCATGGGGCGATAACGCTCCAGAGGGAATGAGGGCAGCCCGCGGTCGGTGCGCATCTTGTCTGCCGCGGCACCCAAATCGGGGGCACTGTCGATCAGGGTGCCATCCAGGTCAAAAAGAACTGCGCGAATATTTTGGAACATGGCGACTCAGCCGCATCAAAGCGCGCGTCGGGTGGCAAAGAGATAGTTCACGCTGGTGTCAGCGCTCAATCCATAGCGTCGGGTCAGTGGGTTGTATTCCAGGCCACGGGTTGCCTGAATGTCCAGGCCCGCAGCGCGGCAGTTGGACGCCAGCTCACTGGGCTTGATCATCTTGGCGTATTCATGCGTCCCTCTGGGCAGCATGTTCAATACGTACTCGGCCCCCACAATGGCCAGCATGAATGCCTTGGCGTTGCGATGGATGGTGGAAAAAAACACCCACCCACCCGGCTTGACCAGTTGCGCACAGGCCTGCACCACCGAAGCAGGGTCCGGGACGTGCTCCAGCATTTCCATGCAGGTGACGACGTCAAAGCTGGCAGGCTGCTCCTGGGCCAGACTCTCCACGCTCACCTCCCGGTACTGGATATTGCTGGTTTGCGCTTCCAGCGCATGCAATTGCGCCACGCGCAACGCCTTGGTAGCCAGGTCGATCCCCGTAACATCTGCCCCTTTGCGTGCCATAGAGTCTGCCAGGATGCCGCCGCCGCAACCCACATCCAGCACGCGCTTACCAGACAGTTGGCACAGACCATTGATCCAATCCAACCGCAGTGGGTTAATTTGATGCAGGGGCCGGAACTCACGGTCCGGGTCCCACCAACGGTGGGCCAATTCTGAGAATTTGGCCAGTTCGGCCGGATCCGCATTGAGGGTATTGCTCATGCCCATGATTGTCCACGAAGAAGCAAGCGAAATATCTGTAGGCCCAGACGCAAAAAAGCCCCGTTGCCGGGGCTTTTTGTGTAAGCAATCCAAAGAAGATTACTTAGAGGCGCGCGTGCCAACCACTTCGATTTCCACGCGGCGGTTCTTGGCGCGACCTTCAGCGGTCTTGTTGTCAGCCACGGGTTGCTTTTCGCCCTTGCCTTCGGTGTAAACGCGGTTCTTTTCGATGCCCTTGGACACCAGATAAGCCTTCACAGCTTCGGAACGGCGCACCGACAGCTTCTGGTTGTAAGCGTCGGAGCCCACGGAGTCAGTGTGACCCACGGCAATGATCACTTCCAGGTTGATGTCCTTGACCTTGGAAACCAGGTCGTCCAGCTTGGCCTTGCCTTCTGGCTTCAGCACCGACTTGTCGAAGTCGAAGAATGCGTCAGCAGCGTAGGTCACCTTGGTGGCGACGGCAGGTGCTGGAGCAGGAGCGGGGGCAGCAGCGGCGGGCGCAGCAGGAGCAGCGGCGGGCGCAGCAGCAGGAGCAGCGGCAGGCGCAGCAATAGCGCCGTCACAGCCAGCGGCAGCCGTAGCAGGCGTCCAGAAGGCGTCGCGCCAGCAGTATTCGTTGGTGCCGTTCTTCCAGACCAGTTGGCCGGAAGCATCGCGCCAGTTGTCAACAGTTTGTGCGCCAGCGGCGGTTGCGAGCGCTGCAGAGGCAAACAACATCGCCACTTTGTTCAGTTTCTTCATGGTTCTCCTCTTGGGGAAAAAGCCGCAGCCGCGCTGCGAATCAGGACGCCTGGGGTGACCACCACCCGAAACGTTCAGACGATTGTGCCATACGTAACAGGGCAAAAGCGGCGGCAGCTGTGCACGCCCCGTAGGACAAAACCGTAATTCCCCGGATATGTTGCTGAGGCGCTACACGCTCTTACCCCTAAAATGATTCTCCTTTGCCGCCACCGCAGCCTCCAATGACCCAGTTTGCCAAAGAAACCCTGCCCATCAGCCTCGAAGAGGAAATGCGGCGCAGTTA
>DAIQRN010000456.1:0-2749 GCA_036786185.1 Acidovorax sp.
GCCGCCCCCCGCCGCCGACACCGCCTGGCGCCGCTGCACCGCCCTGCCCGGCGACAACCAGGCGCGCCTGGCCTGCTTTGACCAGTGGGCCGCCGAGCAAACCTGGCAGGCCCCGGGCGCATCGGCCGCAGACAGCCCCGCCACCGACGTGCCACCGCCCGTGGACAGCACCCTGCCCGCCACGCGCATCATCGAGGTGGCCCGCACCGAGGGCTGCCGCGACCCCCAGTACAGCGACCTGTCGCGCTTTTGGGAGCTGGAGTCGGGCAGCGACTGCGGCACCTTCAGCTTTCGCGGCTACCGGCCCATCACGGTGTCGGTGGTGGCGGGCAGCAACGTGAACCGCCAGCCCACGTCCGACGCGCCCGACCACTCGGCCCTCGAATCCACCCCCTACCGCCGCGTGGAAAACCGCATCCAGCTGTCGGTGCGCACCAAGATCGCCCAGAGCCTGCTCACCCAGGGCCACCCCACGCTCAAGGATTCGGTGTGGTTTGGCTATACGCAGCAGTCGTACTGGCAGCTGTTCACGCCCGAGATCTCGCGCCCCTTCCGCAACACCGACCACGAACCCGAGGTGATCTACGTCTATCCCACCACGGCCCAGCTGCCGTTGGGCTGGAAGTGGCGCTACAGCGGCATCGGGCTGGTGCACCAGTCCAACGGCCAGAGCAAGCCGCTGTCGCGCAGCTGGAACCGCGTGTATCTGATGACCGGCATGGAGCTGGACAACCGCCTGAGCGTGAGCGCCCGCATCTGGAAGCGCCTGCCCGAAAGCGCGAGCAGCGACGACAACCCCGGCATCAGCGACTACATCGGCCGCGGCGAGCTGTCGGCGCTGTGGAACGTCGACAAGGACAACACCCTGGGCGCCACGCTGCGCCACACGCTGGCCCGCCGCGACCGGGGCTCGCTGCGGCTGGAGTGGATGCAGACCGTGGGCTCCACCCTGGGCGGCAAGAGCAACCTGCGCCTGCACACCGCACTGTTCAGCGGCTACGGCGACAGCATGATCGACTACAACCGCAAGCGCACGGTGTTCAGCCTGGGGTTGAGTCTGGTGGATTTCTAGCAGAGACAGCCCCTGAGCGGCTACGCCGCTTCCCCCTTCTCTCGCCTCGCTGCGAGAGCCGGGAAGGGGGACGACGCAGTCGCTGCGGGGCGGCCCTTGCTCGGCGTTCCACGCATGGGGCGCGCCAGTCTCTGCGGGCAGCTCGCAAATCGTTACAACATCACCCTCAAGTTGGGCGCGATGGCGCCGATGCGCCGCCACAATGGCACGCGCACGGCAAGCCGCGTGGCCGCCTGTGGAGAGGCACTCGATAAGAGCCCCTTTCCCACCGTTTTATCTGCCATTGCCTGCACCGTGCGCCCTCCACAATGCCGACTGAGAGGAACACCCCATGGACATGCAATACCAGCTCAAGGCAGGCAGCTACTACCTGTATGACATGCGCGAGGCGCCCAGCGCCGTCACGGGTGAACGCCGCTTCAAGCTCAAGACCGACACCGTGGCCATTGCGTTCGACAAGCACACGGGCGAGGTGCACCAGCACGGCAGCCCCACGCGCATCCAGTCGTGGGCCAACAACACGCGCCGCCGCCTGCGCGCGGCCGGGGCGCAGGACGTGGCCAACGACATCGTGGTGGTGTCGGGCCCGCTGCCCGTGGACGAGCTGAACAAATGCCTGTGGGTGCGCGGCTACGTGCGCCGCATGTTCTCGCGGCTGGCCACCCTGCCGCACGGCAAGCTGCAGCGGCCCGCCGAGCCGTTTCGCAAGGCGGCTTAAGCCCCCTCTTGCTCGTCGGCCTCCCGGTGCTTGACGATGGTCACCGGTACCGCGCTCAGGCGCACCACGGCCTGTGACACCGAGCCCAGCAGCGCGCTGCTGATCGCCCCCTGCCCCTGCGCCCCGATCACGATCAGGCCACAGCCGTTGTCCTCGGCCAGATCGACCAGCGTGGCCGCCACCTCGCCCAGCGCCACCTCGGTCTCATGCGGCACACCCGCGGCCTGCACCAGCGCCACGGCGCTGGCCATCAGGTCCTGCCCGGCATCGACGGCGGCGGCGGCGATGAGGTCCGAGTCTCGCGTGGCCAGTTCGTAGAACGAGGCCGGCTCCTGCACATTGGCCAGCACCAGCGTGGCGGACAGGCCGCCGCGCACCAGGGCCAGGGCGTGGTGCACGGCATCGAGCGCAAGCGCGGAGCCATCGACGGGAACCAGAATACGGATCATGTTCATCTCCTTGAGGGGTTGCTGCAGGTCAGTGTAGGCCGCCCCGGCCCGTCTGGGACAATCGCCCCATGCTCCAGTTTGAAATCCTCCAGACCGACCCCGCCAGCCACGCCCGGCGCGGCACGCTCACGCTCAACCACGGCGTGGTGCAAACCCCCATCTTCATGCCCGTGGGCACCTACGGCACCGTCAAGGGCGTGATGCCGCGCAGCCTGCACGACATGGGCGCGCAGATCATCCTGGGCAACACCTTTCACCTGTGGATGCGCCCCGGCCTTGATGTCATGCAAAGCTTTGGCGGCCTGCATGGCTTTGAAAAATGGGACAAGCCCATCCTGACCGACTCGGGCGGCTTTCAGGTCTGGAGCCTGGGCGCCATGCGCAAGATCACCGAAGAGGGCGTGACCTTTGCCAGCCCGGTCAACGGCGACAAGCTCTTCATGTCGCCCGAGGTCAGCATGCAGATCCAGACCACGCTCAACAGCGACATCGTGATGCAGCTCGACGAGT
>DAIQRN010000457.1:0-2744 GCA_036786185.1 Acidovorax sp.
AGGAAGGAAGTGGCCGCTGACCTGCGTCGCATTTACGCCGCCGCCACCTTGGATGAGGCCGAACTGATGCTCGGGGAGTTTGAAGAAAAATGGGACCAGGAGTACCTGCCCATTGGCCAGTCTTGGCGCAGGAACTGGGGGCGGCTGACCCCATTCTTTGATTACCCGCCCGACATCCGCAAGGTCATCTACACCACGGATGAAATTGACAACCTTTTTGGAGAAGTCATCTTCCCAACGGGGGCAAAGGGGGTGGCGAAGACTTGTTTCTGGGTTGCCAGTTGGCGACGAAGCGCGTGTAGGCTTGCTCGGCGAGCTGCGCTGCAGCGTGTTCGCGTTCACGTATTTCCTTGACGTTGTAGTCGGCCGCCGGGCCGCGATGCCCTTTCTTGACAGGCAGCCCGGCACGCAGCTCAAGTTCACGACACTTCCTGGCTGCCAGCGCTGGACGGGTCCACGCAAAGTCCTCCTGCCCGGTGAGAACATGCCAGGCGATCACCGCCAGTTTGCGCGCTGTTGCGACAGCTGCGATTTGCTGGCCACGCCTGCCCCGGATTCGAAGGAAGAACGCGCGCAGCGGGCCAGGCGCGTTGGCGGCCGACCATGCGGCTTCCACCAGCATCGCGCGGGCGTGGGCGCGCCCGACCTTGCTGATGTGTCCGTGCTGGGCCGGCTGCAAGCCAGACTGGCGCACACGCGGGTTGAGCCCGAAGTAGCTCACCAGCTTGGCCGCGCTTGCAAAGCGACCGATGTCGCCAATCGCAGCCAGCAGGCCGATGGCCACAATACAGTTCACACCCGTGATGGTCAGCAGCCGTTTGACTTGCTCCTCTTGCAACACGGATTTGCACAGCAGGTTCTCGATCGCTGCCAGGTCCTCCTGCAGCCGATCGAGTTCACGCAGGCGCTGCTCCACAGCCAGGCGTTCATCCATCGGAAGCGGCTGCTGGCCAAGCCAGGCGCGGCCTTTGTTGCCGAATAGGTCGGTTGCGGGACAGTGGGGAATCAGGTGAGAAGCCAGCACGCCATGAATCTCATTCTTCAGCCGTGTCCGGTGCCTGACGATTTGCGAGCGGCGCGCCACCTGACGGCGCAGCGTCAGCGTTCGCTCGTCGGGCATCCACACCTGCGGCAAAAAGCCGCTGGCGTATAACTGCGCCAGGATCGCCGCGTCAATCTTGTCCGTCTTGACCCGGGCTTCGGCGATCAGCCGGACCTGCAGCGGATTGGCGATCACCACTTTGGCCACGTGCGGCTTCAAAGCCGTCACGATGGCAGCCGTATTGCCGGTGGCTTCAAGAACCACTTCGTCGCTGGCCCGCAAGCTCTGTGCGAAGCGCTCGAGCTCGGCGTGTTGCAGCACCACTCGCCCGCCAGGGCGCAGCAGGCCATTCTCCAGGTAGGCAATCTCGCCAAAGGTGCGCGAGACGTCCAGTCCAATCACTCTCATGGTCAACCTCCTTGCGTGGGTTGGAACACCTCACCATGGAAGCTGTGGGCAGCACGACAACTACGGATTCGCGCGCACAGCGCAACCGGGCGGGTCGCAGGGGCGGCCAGCTACTAACTCGAGCTCTCGGCTCATCGTATAAAACGGCCTGCCCACGTTTCATGCTTCCCGGTGCCCCTGTCCCGGATGGGCTCACCATATGCCGGAATCGGCGGGGACGCTGGGGCGCCAAAGCGGATCATGCCGGTTACCAACGCGATTGAGAGCGTGAATGCGAGGCTGCGCTTTGATCTCAAGACGCGCAGACACTTCCCCAGCGACGACGCGGCCACCAAGCTGATCTGGCTGGCACTGCGCAACATCACCGAGGACTGGGGACGGGCGGCCAACAACTGGAAATCAGCGATGAACCAATTCGCGATCCTCTACGAAGACCGGTTCACGAAATCGAGCACGTAAGATATTCAACTAGCTTCACGATATCGGTGAAGGTTCAATGAGCCTCACACACAGAAATTCGGACACGCCCTGCACAACTGTACGCCAGTGGCTTTCTGCCGCAGGTCTGGATGCCCGACAAGCAGACCCTCGCGCTGCGCCGCCAGGTGGCACGCCGTTCACAGATTGATCGTCACCGCACACGCTTGAACAACGAGATCCATGCAGTCCTTGCGGCGCCCTTGATCCCGTCATGTCCGGCAAGCGATCTGTTCGGGCGCAAAGGGCGCGTCTGGCTGAATCAACAGCCGCTTCCAATGGATGAGCGTCTTGCGGTGGAGCAGCGCCTGCGCGAAATCGATCGGCTCGGCGGCGAGGACCTTGCGGCGATCGATCGGCTGTTGTGCGAATCCGTGGTCCAGAACGAGCAACTCAGAAGGCTGTTGACCATCACCGGCGTGAATTGCATCGTTGGTGGTCCTTGTGCTCGTCGGAGCCTTGCGCCAGCACGCCCACGGAGGCGGCGGCGACACAGAGGCCGATCAGGGTATGGCGAATGTGAACCATGATGCATCCTCCTTGCGGTGCAGGGGTTGGCTAGGGCTGCCGCGTCCGACGAGATGGCGCGGTTGTGAATTTGCTCAGCGCACGGGCTGGATGTCCGTGATGATCATCTTCCCGCCTTCCTGGACGACCATGAATTGCACCTTGTCGCCGGGCTTGAGGTTGGTGAGTTGGCCCTTGTCGCGGACGGTAAAGACCATGGTCATTCCGGGCATGTCCAGGTTCTTGATGTCCCCGTGCTTGAGGGTGATCTTGCCGTTGTCCGGATCGACCTTCTTGACCTCGCCATCGG
>DAIQRN010000042.1:0-11218 GCA_036786185.1 Acidovorax sp.
CCGGCGGGCGCCCTCCCATGGGCATGGGCCAGCATCCAGGCCGCCTGCCGCCCGGCCACCCCCAGCGCGGCATGCCCACGGCCTTTGCCACGGGCATGACGCCGCTGGCACGGGCCCGCCAGCGCGCCCAGGGCGTGATGGGCCAGTTGCGCCGGCTGCTGACCCAGCCCGCCACGGGCTTCGATATGGTGAACGCGCCCCCGGCGTCGGCGGCGCTGGCCCACGCGCTGACGGCGCACCGGGTGCAGGCGGATACCTACTACAGCGGTATTGCCACCCTGATGGAAGATTACAGCCCCGCCGCCGTGGTGCAGGTGGCCAACGTCGTGCGCGAGCGCTCCACCGAGCTGAAGAAGAAGGCGGTGACCACCGGCGAGAAGGCCATCATCGAGGTGGTGGCCCTGATGTTCCAGAGCATCCTGGCCGAGGACCGCATTCCCACGGCGGTGCGCGTGTGGTTTGCCCGGCTGCAGGTGCCCGTGCTGCGCGTGGCGCTGGCCGATCCCGAGTTTTTCAGCAACCTCGACCATCCCGCGCGCAAGCTCATCGACCGCATGGGCGCCTGCGTCATGGGCTTTGACACCACCAGCATCAACGGCAGCGCCCTGGAGGCCGAGATCCGCCGCGTGGTGCAGGTGATCGAGCAGTACCCCGAAACCGGCCGGCGCGTGTTCCAGCTGGTGTACGACGAGTTCGAGAAATTCCTGGCCAAGTTCCTGACCGAGAAGCAGGCCACGTCGCGCCTGGTGAGCGTGGCCCAGCAGGTGGAGCAGAAGGAAACCCTGGCCATCCAGTACACCATCGAGTTGCGCACCATGCTCAAGGACATGCCGGTGCGCGAAGAGATCCGCGAATTTCTGTTCAAGACCTGGGCCGAGGTGCTGGCACTGTCGGCCGTGCGCGATGGTCCGCAGCACGCGGACACCATTGCCTTCAAGCGCACCGCGGCCGACCTGGTCTGGGCGGCCAGCGCCAAACCCCACCGCGCCGACCGTGCGCAGGTCATCCAGAGCCTGCCGGGCCTGCTGCAGCGCCTGCGCCAGGGCCTGGACCTGCTGGGCGTGACCGGGGAGCCGCAGGACGCGCGGGTCAAGGTCCTCACCGACACGCTGGCCGATGCCTTTCTGTCCAAGACCGCGTCGATCCCGCAGGCTCACATCGAGGCCATGGCCAAGCGCCTGGCCAACCTCGAGGACTTCATCACCGACGCCACGCTGGGCGAAATGCCGCTCAACGCCGAGAACATCGAGATGATGCTGGGCATCGATGCTTCGTCCATCCACGTGGTGGCCGACAACGGCGCCCCGGTGGAAGAAACCATGGTGGCCGAGGCTCAACAGCTGCAGCCGGGTGCCTGGTACACGCTGGACCACAATGGGTCTTCGGCCCAGGTGCAGTACGTGTGGCAAAGCCAGCGCAAGCAGTTGCACCTGTTCGCGGCCATGGATGGCAGCAGCTACCTCATCCAGCTGCACCGCCTGGCGGCCTACCTGCAGGCGGGCCTGCTGGTGGCCCAGGACGACGAAGGCCTGACCGTGCGCGCCACGCGCGATGCCCTGGCCAAGCTCGACGCCAATCCGGAGCGACTGCTGGGTTGATTTGAGGTCTTTTTGGCCTCTAGCGCAATACAGTCAAGCGCTAGAAGCTATAAAAATAATAGTAATTTGATGCTGCCCTGCTGGGCAGAGTGCCGCCTTGTCAGGCGCAGCCCCGGCGCTGGAACAGCCCGCCGGGCAGCCGTGCCACGTGGCCGTCCAGCTCCAGCTCCAGCAGTTCCACCTGCAGCGAAGCGGCATCGCGCCCGGTGCGCGCCACCAGCGCATCGACGCTCTGCGGGTCGTAGCCCAAGGCCTGCAGCAGGCTGCTGTCGTCGGGCGGTGGCGCGGCGTCTGGCGCAGTGGCGGCCACCGCAGGTTCAGCCCCGGCAGGCATGCGCAGTTCCTCCAGCACATCCTGGGCCGACTCGACCAGCTTGGCGCCCTGGCGGATCAGCGCGTGGCAGCCGCGCGACTGGGGCGCATGGATGGAGCCGGGAATGGCAAACACCTCGCGGCCCTGCTCTGCCGCCAGGCGGGCCGTGATGAGCGAGCCGGAGGCCAGCGCTGCTTCCACAACCAGGGTGCCCTGCGACAGGCCCGAGATGATGCGGTTGCGCTTGGGAAAGTTGGCGGGCAGGGGCGGTGTGCCCAGCGGGTATTCGCTGACCAGCAGGCCTTGCGCCGCAATGCGGTGCGCCAGGTCGAGGTTTTTGCGTGGATAGACGCGGTCCAGGCCCGTGCCCACGATGGCGATGGTGGCCGCCGTGGTGGCGCCCGTTTGCGCGGCGTCCAGCGCGCCTTCATGCGCGGCGGCATCCACCCCAAGGGCCAGCCCGGACACGATGGTCAGCCCCGCGCCATGCAGTGCGCGCGAAAACGATCGCGCGTTCTCCGCGCCTTGCGCCGTGGGGTTGCGGCTGCCCACCACCGCCAGGCAGCGCCCTGCCGCAAACGGCTGCTGCGCGAGCCATTGCGGCGGCCCCATGAGGTACAGCAAGAGCGGCGGGTCCTCCGTCTCCAGCAAACCCTGCGGATAGCGGGGGTCGCCCAGGGCCACCACGGCGCGCCCGGGGCCCTGTGGGTTGGCGCCGTGCAGCCAGCGCCAGGTGGTCTCCAGCAGCGCGGCCCAGGTCTCTGGCTCGGTGCGAAGGGCACGGGCCTGGGCGGCGGTCACGCACTGCCGCAGGTCGGCTTCGGTTTGCTGGAAGATGGTTTGTGGCAGCCCAAAGCGCGCCAGCAGACTGCGCGCCGCGCTGTTGCCAACGCCAGGGCTCAGGGTCAGGCGCAGCCAGGCGCCGAGTTCATCGCGGTCCATCATGACCGGAGGGAGGGTTGGCGTACCGCTGCTCACCGGCCGCGCGCGGGGCCGCCGGCTGCCGCAGATACCGCGATCAACGGGGGTTGATCAGGCGGTCGCCCACGCGCACGCCGGTGTGGATCTCCAGCAGCAGCGCATAGGACACGCGGTCAAAGGTGCGGAACACCATCGCCGTGCCATTGCTCTCGCTGGGGAGCTTGATCATGGCCTTGGACTTGTCGGTCGTGTCCTTGATGCGCGCGCCCTTGGTCAGCAGCGAGAGCACATGGCCCGCCTCGATGCCGTCCTCGGAGCCCTTGTTGATCGCCACCACCTGGTTCTGGGCGGCGTAGGCCGCGGAGAAGCTGCCGTAGATGGACACCACGCGTGCGTCCACTTCCATCTCGGGGGCGCGGGGGGTGTAGCTGACGAAGGCGCGTGCGGGTGCTGGGAGCAGGCGGTCGCCCGCGCGGATTTCTTCCTTGGTTGCCGACAGGTCCACCGTTGCGGGAACGTACTCGGAGATGGTGCGGCCCTTGTTGTCGGTGCTGTCTTCAAAGGACTCGCCGCGCACCAGCTCCGCCTTGCCCAGGTACTGGGCTTCGTAGCCCAGAATCTCGCTGGTCACCGGGTCTTTAAGGGCCACGGCATCGCGGAACACGCGGTAGAAGCGGGGCTCGCCCGGCTCGGTGCTCACGGGTGCGGCGGCGTCTCCGCGCACATAGGCCCGGTCGCCGCTGGCCATGAGCACGCGGTCTTCGGTGGTGGCCACGATGCGGGGGGCACGCAGCAGCGTGTCGGCGTCCACCACGAGGGGCTCCACCAGGAAGGGCTCGATCAGATGGGGCTTGAGCGTGGGCAGGGCCGAGTCGGCCAGGCTGTCGCTGCGGGTGCGGGGCGACACTTTGATGGTTTGCGAATCGCCCAGGCCGGGCGCCGTGGTGCGCAAGCGCGCGAACCCTTCGCTCTTGTCCAGGTACAGGGTCTGGCCCGGAAAGATCAGGTGCGGATTGGGGATGGCCTTCATGTTCATGCCCCACAGCTCGGGCCAGCGCCAGGGGCGCTTGAGGTACATGCCGGAAATGCCCCAGAGCGTGTCCCCGCTCTTGACGGTGTAGGTGTCGGGCGCATTGGCCGCCAGCTCTGCCAACGGAATGCCGCGTTCGGATACCTGTTGGGCGGTGGCGCGCTGCTGGTTGGAGATGGGATGGTTCTGCGCCTGGGCTGGCAAGGTCACCAGAACAGCGCCAGCGGTGATGGTGAGCGCGCCCAGAGCGGTCCGCCGCACGCCGGTGAATGCTGTCATGTTGTTCCTTTTCTCATGCATTTTGAAACGCCCCCTCACAGGCGCCTTGGATTTCGCACCATGCGAACAGCCAGGCAACTAAGTTACAAACCTTCTCAGATTCTCTGCTCAAGCCCTTGATTGGGCAACGATTATTGGTCTGCAAGGCAGCGGCTGGCGGCAAAAGTGGCGAAAATAGCGACATCTTTTCCCTTCAGCCATGGCAATCCTACCCATTCTTTGTTATCCAGACCCCCGGCTCCACAAGGTCGCGCGCCCCGTGGAAGCGGTCGATGAGCGTATCCAGGCGCTGATTGCCGACATGCTGGCGACCATGTATGACGCCCAGGGCATTGGCCTGGCCGCTACCCAGGTGGACGTGCACGAGCGCCTGGTGGTGATCGACGTGTCCGAGGAGCGCGACCAGCCCCTGGTGCTGATCAACCCCGAGATCGTGTGGGCCAGCGCCGAAAAGCACGTCAATGACGAAGGCTGCCTGTCCGTGCCCGGCATCTACGACGGCGTTGAGCGCTTCGACGCCGTGCACGTGCGCGCCCTGGACGGGCAGGGCCAGTCGCGCGTGATCGAGGCCGAGGGCCTGCTTGCGGTGTGTATCCAGCATGAAATGGACCACCTCATGGGCAAGGTGTTTGTGGAATACCTGTCTCCGCTCAAGCGCAACCGCATCAAGACCAAGATGCTCAAGCAGCAGCGCGAGGTGCGCGCGTGATGCGCCGGCCTGGCCTGTGGGCGGCGGTGCTCGCCAGCGTGCTGCTGGCCGCCTGCGCCAGCACCGGCGGTGGCGCCGCGCTGAAGCCGGGCGACAGCCGTGACGCCGTGCAGGCGCGCTGGGGTGCGCCGCGCGGCCAGTACGACCTGCCCGAGGGCGGCAAGCGCCTGCTCTATACCAACCAGCCCATCGCCACCGAGACCTACGTCTTCGACTTTGACGCCCGTGACCGCCTGGTGCGCACCGAGCAGTCGCGCACGCGCGAGCGGTTCGAGGCGGCGGGCAAGGCGCAGTGGCACCAGTCCGAGGTGCTGCGCAACTTCGGCCTGCCCGCGGGCCGCGACAAGGTCGAGCGCACCGAGCCCGCCCGCTGGAGCTACCGCTTCCTGGACAACCGCTATCCGCGCCTGGCGGTGCTGCATTTCGGCACCACGGGCCAGGTCGTGCGCGTGGAAATCCTGGACGACTCGGAACGCACCGATGACCGCTACCTCTGACGCGCCGGCGGCCGCCCCCGGCCGCAGGAGTCAGGGCGCCGGGCGGGTGGTCTTTGCCGGCACACCAGAATTTGCCCGCGTGGCGCTGGAGCAGCTGTTGGCGGCGGGCTTTACCGTGCCGCTCGTTCTGACCCAGCCAGACCGCCCCGCTGGCCGCGGCATGAAGCTGCAGGCCTCGCCCGTCAAGCAATGTGCCCAGGCGCACGGCATTCCCGTCGCGCAGCCGCGCAGCCTGCGCCTGGACGGCAAGTACGCCGAGGATGCCGCCGCTGCGCGCGATGCCCTGCTGGCCGCCCAGGCCGATGTTATGGTGGTCGCCGCCTACGGGCTGATCCTGCCGCAATGGACCCTGGACATGCCTGCCCAGGGGTGCCTGAACATCCACGCCAGCCTGCTGCCGCGCTGGCGCGGTGCGGCGCCCATTCACCGGGCCATCGAGGCGGGCGACGCCGAAACCGGCGTCACCATCATGCAGATGGACGCGGGTCTGGACACCGGCGACATGTTGCTGGTGGAGCGCCTGGCCATCGCCCCCTCGGACACCACGGCCAGCCTGCACGACCGGCTGGCGACCCTGGGCGGGCGCATGATCGTCGAGGCGCTGGAGCTGGCGGCCTGCGGCGGCCTCACTGCCACGCCCCAGCCCGCCGACGGCATCACCTACGCCCACAAGATCGAAAAGCACGAGGCCGCCATCGACTGGTCGCTGCCCGCCACCGTGATCGCCCAGCGCATCCGCGCGTTCGACCCGTTTCCGGGCGCCAGCACGGAGTGTGGGGGCGAAGCCATCAAGGTGTGGGGCTGCGAAATTGATAGCTGCCAGCGCTTGCTGGATAAGCGCTGGGGCCATATTTTGCTTGTAAATGATGACGGCGTTACCGTTGCCTGCGGCGAAGGCGCATTGCGCCTGACCGTGCTGCAGCGCGCGGGCGGCAAGCGGCTGGCGGCGGCGGATTTTCTGCGCGGATTCGAGCTGCAGCCCGGCATGGTGCTGGGCACCCCGTCCGCATGAGCAGGCGGGCCGCCCTGGGCCACATGCTGCGCCACCCGTCGTTCCGGCTGGCGGCGATCGATATGGCGGGCACCTCGCTGGGCATTGCCGCCTGGGGCCTGGTCACCGGAGTGGCCATGGTCAAGAGCGGCATGTCCGTCGGCATGGCCGTCTTCATGTCGCTCATGGTCTATGCGGGCAGCGCGCAGCTTGCGGTCATCCCTCTGCTGTCGGTGGGTGCGCCGCTGTGGGTTATCTGGCTCACGGCGAGCTGCGTCAACCTGCGCTTCGTGATCTTCAGCAGCATGTGGCGCAGCTACTTTGCCCACCTGCCGCTGCGCCATCGCCTGGCACTGGCGTATTTCAGCGGCGACGTGATCTACGTGGCCTTCATGAAGCGCTTTCCACAGCCCCGCCCCGAGCCCGAGCAGGTGCCGTATTTCTGGGGCGCGGCCACCACCAACTGGCTGGCGTGGCAGGTGCCATCCATCGCGGGCATTCTGCTGGCCAACGCCGTGCCGCTGTCCTGGGGCCTGGGTTTTGCCGGGGTGCTGGCCCTGCTGGGCGTGCTGCTGTCGCTGCTGTTCGACCGCGCCACCTGGCTGGCCACGGGCGTTGCGGCCACGGCGGCCATTGCGGCGTTCGCGCTGCCGCTCAAGCTCAACATCCTGGTGGCCCTGGCCGCCGCCGTGGCCGCCGGGCTGCTGATGGAGGCGGTGGACCGCCGCCGCCACAAGCCCGATCTGCTCCTGGTGCCCGCCGACAGCGTCATGCCGCCCGAGGAACGCGAACATGTCCAGGCCGGTGATGTGGTGCCGCTGCGCGAGGAGCGCCATCCATGAGCGCCGCGCCGGGCCGCCCCCAGCATGCTCGCGCCGCAGTGCGCGGCACGGAGGTTCATCCATGACCTGGTCCTGGGTCGAGCCCGTGGTGGCCATCGTGGGGCTGGCGGTCATCTCCGTGGTGTCGCGCGCCTTCTTCATGATTCCGGAGCGCGAGCTGCCGCTGCCCGACTGGCTCAAGCGCGGGCTCAAGTACGCCCCCCTGGCTGCGCTGACGGCGGTGATCGCGCCCGAGATCTTCATGACCCAGGGCGAACTCATCGGCACCCTCAAGGACGCCCGCCTGCCCGCCGTGCTGTGTGCCAGCGCCTACTACTTCTGGCGCCGGGGCATCCTGGGCACCATCGTGGTGGGCATGGCGGTGTACCTGCCGCTGCACATCGGCTGGGGCTGGTAGGCGGGCACCTTGGCGCCTTACGGCCCACTCCCAACCAGGGGGCGCGCCATCGCGGTGACCGATTCAGCGTCGCCCTAAAATGGCGGCCCCCAAGCCTTCATTCTTTCCCCTTTCGCCATGAACATCCTCCGCTTTTCCGATCTGTGTGCCCAAGGCAAGGCCCAAGGCCAGCGCGTCTTCATCCGTGCCGACCTGAACGTGCCGCAGGACGGCAGCGGCGCCATCACCGAAGACACGCGCATCCGCGCCTCCATCCCCTGCATCCGCATGGCGCTGGAGGCAGGCGCCGCCGTCATGGTCACCAGCCACCTGGGCCGCCCGACCGAGGGCGAGTTCAAGCCCGAAGACTCGCTGGCCCCCGTGGCCGCGCGCCTGTCCGAGCTGCTGGGCCGCGATGTGCCGCTGGTGGCGAACTGGGTGGACGGCGTCACCGTGGCCCCCGGCCAGGTCGTGCTGCTGGAGAACTGCCGCCTGAACGTGGGCGAGAAGAAGAACAAGGAAGACCTCGCGCGCAAGCTGGCCGCGCTGTGCGACATCTTCGTGAACGACGCCTTTGGCACCGCCCACCGCGCCGAAGGCACGACCTACGGCATCGCCCAGTTTGCCCCCGTGGCCTGCGCGGGCCCGCTGCTGTCGGCCGAGATCGACGCCCTGACCAAGGCCCTGGCCCAGCCCCAGCGCCCGCTGGCCGCCATCGTGGCGGGCTCCAAGGTGTCCACCAAGCTCACCATCCTGCAAAGCCTGGCCGACAAGGTGGACCAGCTCATCGTGGGCGGCGGCATTGCCAACACCTTCATGCTGGCCGCCGGCCTGCCCATCGGCAAGAGCCTGGCCGAGCCGGACCTGCTGGACGCCGCCCAATCCGTGATGGCCGTCATGAAGGCCCGGGGCGCCGAAGTGCCAATCCCCACCGACGTGGTCGTCGCCAAGACCTTTGCTGCGGACGCCCCCGCCACCGTGAAGGCTGCCACCGACGTGGCGTCCGACGACCTGATCCTGGACATCGGCCCCGAGACCGCCGCGCGCCTGGCCGCGCAGCTCAAATCGGCAGGCACTATCGTCTGGAACGGCCCCGTGGGCGTGTTCGAGTTTGCGGCGTTTGAAAACGGCACGCGTGAGATTGCCAAGGCAATCGCCGAATCGACCGCGTTCAGCATTGCAGGCGGCGGCGACACCCTGGCCGCCATCGCCAAATATGGCATTGAGAAACAGGTGGGCTATATCTCCACCGGCGGCGGCGCATTTTTGGAAGTGCTGGAGGGCAAGACCTTGCCCGCTTTCGAGATTCTCGAGAAACGCGCAGTTACAACTGTCTGATATTTGTTGCGTTCGCGGGTGCAAGCGTTTGCACCCGCGCGTAAGCGGGCGCGCCAAACTGTGACCAAAAACAACGAATTGCGTGTGTCCGGGCGCAGTTACCTCATTTTTTTCTTGTTTTTGTTGAGTATCCCGCCCAGAATTATTTTTCATTCGCGTGGGATGTATCTGTTCCTATCCCCGCCTCTCAAAGTCCGTAGGAGGGAATCATGAAATTTTCAAAGGCAGTCAGCCTGGCGGTGCTTGCGGGCGCTGTGGCTACTTTGGCAGGGTGCGCCTATCGTTCGCCGATCCCTCTGGCTGAAAACTTTGAGTTGACCGTTCAGCCCAAAGTGCGCTCCGCAGGCCACTGGGAGCTGGTGTCCAACGATGTGGTCGCCCAGACCCTGGGAACGCTCGACAAGGCTGGCGTAGCCTCCGGCACGGCGCTGCATGTGGCGCTGCCGCCCAACCCCAGCGCCTTCGACCTGGCGTTCCGTGATTTCCTGATCACCAAGCTCGTGCAAAACGGCGCTCCTGTGCTGCAGGACCCCGGCCAGGCACTCAACGTCACCTACAACACGCAGGTCGTGCGCCACAACAGCGCGCGTCCTCACTTCATTCCCGGCCAGTTCACGATGATCGCCGCTGGCCTGATGGCGGCCTACGGTCTGCGCCATGAGCACCTGGATGCACAACTGCTCGGCGTGCTCGGCCTGACCGCAGTGGCAGACTACAGCGCCAGCGTCAACTCGGGTGGCCCCACCAACACCGAGCTGATCTTGACCACGACGGTGACACGTGGCGGCCAGTACGTGGCGCGCAAGACCGATGTGTACTACCTGGAGAACGCAGACACGCCGCTGTTCCTGCGTCCGTCGTACTACAAGAACGTCAACATGAAGGTAGTCTCGCAATGAAATCCGCAGCACTCCTGACCGCGCTGGCCGCTGCCGCCCTGCTGGCTGGCTGTGCCAATAACGGCCCTGTCCGCACCGAACCCACCTACAAAGAGGCTGCCGAGAGCCAGTTTGTGGCCAACAGCCGTGATGCCGTGGCCAAGTTGACCGCAGGGTTTGATGTGTCCGCCACAGGTACCGGCCCCGTGCTCGTTGCCACCGTGGTCAACGTCAACGACCTGAGCCGCTCGGCCCCCCTGGGCCGCACCCTGTCCGAGCAATATGCCTCGCACATGGCAGCCACTGGTTTCAACGTGAAGGAAGTCAAGCTGCGCGGCGACCTGTTCGTGCGCGAAGGCACCGGCGAATTGCTGCTGTCGCGTGAGCTCAAGGACATCGCGCGCAACCACAACGCCTCCATGGTGGTGGTCGGCACCTACTCGGCAGCCGCCAACTACACCTACGTGAGCTTGAAGCTCGTGCGCACCGAAGACAGCCGCATCCTGCGCGGCTACGACTACGCGCTGCCGAACGATCGCGACGTGCTGCGCCTGCTGGCGGTGCCTCGCTGATCCCTCTTGGGGGTTGCACTCGCAAAAGGCCGTCTTGACGGCCTTTTTTATTGCCTGCGGCGCACCTGCCTGCCCACCTAAAATCACCCCATGACCTTCATCGACATGCTGCGCGACGCCACGGCGCAGAACAACTCTCTGCTGTGCGTGGGACTGGACCCGGAGCCCACGCGGTTTCCAGCCGGGATGCAGAGCGACGCGCGCAAGATCTACGACTTCTGCGCCGCCATCGTGGACGCCACGGCCGACCTGGTCTGCGCCTTCAAGCCCCAGATCGCCTACTTTGCCGCGCACGGCGCCGAAGACCAGCTGGAGCGCCTGATGCAGCACATGCGCTGCAACGCGCCGCATGTGCCAGTCATTCTGGACGCCAAGCGCGGCGACATCGGCACCACGGCCGAGCAGTACGCCAAGGAAGCCTTCGAGCGCTATGGCGCCGACGCGGTCACGCTCTCGCCCTTCATGGGCTTTGACTCCATCGAGCCCTATCTGGCCTACCACGGCAAGGGCGCCTTCCTGCTGTGCCGCACCTCCAACCGGGGCGGCGACGACCTGCAGACCCAGCGCCTGTCCAGCGTGGACGGCCAGCCGCTGCTGTACGAGCATGTGGCCCGCCTGGCGCAAGGCCCCTGGAACAAGAACGGCCAGCTCGGCCTGGTGGTGGGCGCCACCTACCCGCAAGAGATCGAGCGCGTGCGCGCCATCGCGCCCACGCTGCCGCTGCTGATCCCCGGTGTGGGTGCGCAGGGCGGTGACGCTGCCGCCACCGTGCGCGCCGGGCTGCGCAACGACGGGCCGATCATCGTGAACTCGTCGCGGGCCATTCTGTATGCGTCCAAAGGCGAGGACTTTGCTGCGGCTGCGCGCGCCGAAG
>DAIQRN010000043.1:0-11181 GCA_036786185.1 Acidovorax sp.
ATGCTGCTGGCCCGGTGGGCGTGAGCCGCATCGTGTACTTTGACTACGACAGCTACGTCATCAAGCCAGAATTCCAATCTTTGATTGAGGCACATGCCCGCTTCATCAAAGCTGGCGGTAACCGCAAACTGATGGTGGAAGGCCACACCGACGAGCGCGGTGGCCGCGAATACAACCTGGCTCTGGGCCAGAAACGTGCAGAAGCCGTTCGTCGTGCTCTGGCATTGCTGGGCGTGTCGGATGCACAGGTGGAAGCTGTGAGCTTCGGCAAGGAAAAGCCTGCTGCCCAAGGTGGCACGGAAGAAGTGCACGCGAAAAATCGCCGTGCTGAACTGTCGTACCGCTAATGCGCACCGGTGTGATCGCCAAACCCGTGAAATCCCTGCTGGCCCTTGTGCTGGCGGGGCTTTTTGCTTCGGCCAGCAACGCAGCCATTTTTGAAGACGGTGAGGCACGTCGTGCCATCCTGGAGCTTCGCCAGCGTGTGGATTCCATGCAGGCTGCCCAGCAAAAGGCAGCGGACGAGCACCGCCAAGACACCGAGCAACTTCGCCGCATCCTGCTGGATTTGCAAAACCAGATTGAGGTGCTGCGGGTGGAGCAGGCGAAATTGCGCGGCCAAAATGAGCAGCTCATCAGGGACGTTGCGGACCTGCAGCGCCGTCAAAAAGACATCGCCCAAGGGGTGGATGAAAGGCTGAGCAAGTTCGAGCCGGTCAAGGTGACGCTGGACGGACAGGAGTTCCAGGCGGACCCTGCTGAAAAGCGTGATTTCGAAGCCGCCCTGGCGGTCTTCCGTTCTGGCAAGTTTGCCGAGGCCAACACGGCTTTCGCATCCTTCGTGCGTCAATACCCCCGAAGCGGTTATGGCCCATCTGCCCGTTTTTGGTTGGGTAATGCCCAGTATGCGCAGCGCGACTACAAAGAAGCGATTGGCAATTTCAAGCAGTTGCTTTCGGATGCTCCTTCGCACGCACGCGCACCCGAGGCGGCTCTCTCGATCGCCAATTGCCAGTTGGAACTCAAAGACAACCGTGCAGCCCGAAAAACGCTGGAAGATTTGGTGCGCGTTTACCCGCAATCTGAAGCAGCCGCTGCTGCCAAAGAACGACTTGCGCGCTTGAAGTGACATCCAATTCTTTGTCTGCGTCAAATACCGCCGAAGCCACGCAGCTGCCGGACGAGGTCACCCAGCGCCGATTCGGCGGTCTGGAGCGGCTGTACGGAGTGGGCGGGGCTCAGCGCATCCGTGATGCCCATGTCGTTGTCGTGGGTGTGGGCGGGGTCGGTTCCTGGACGGCCGAGGCCTTGGCCCGCAGTGGTGTCGGCCAACTGACCTTGGTGGACTTGGACCATGTGGCTGAGTCCAACATCAACCGCCAAATCCATGCGGTGTCCACCACGGTGGGTCAAGCCAAGGTGCTTGCCATGCGTGACCGGATCGCGCTGATCAATCCAGGTTGCGTGGTTCATTGCATCGAAGACTTTGTCGAGCCTGAGAACTGGCCGGAGCTGCTCGGCGGCGTGAAAGTGTCTGCAGTGGTAGACGCCTGCGATCAAGTGCGAGCGAAGACAGCCATGGCTGCATGGGCCCTCGCCAACAAGCAGTTGTTCATTTCGGTAGGTGCAGCAGGCGGCAAGCGCCAGGCCCACAAGGTGGATATCGATGACCTGTCTGCCACGACGCATGACCCTCTGTTGGCGCAGCTTCGTTACCGCCTCAGAAAACACCACCGTGCTGCACGAGACGGTAAAAAAATCGGTGTCTCCTGCGTTTTTAGCCGTGAGTCCGTGGCGCCGCCCGACGCTTCATGTGCGCTGGAAAGTGGGGGTGACGGATCGCTCAACTGCCATGGCTATGGATCGGTGGTGGCTGTGACGGCGACTTTTGGTCAATGTGCGGCAGGCTGGGTGCTCGACAAAATTGCCGGGGTTTCTTCTTAGTCCTGAAATTCAGGCTATAATTTGAGTCTTTACAGAAATGTAAATAGACAGGTTGGGACGTTAGCTCAGTTGGTAGAGCAGCGGACTTTTAATCCGTTGGTCACAAGTTCGAATCTTGTACGTCCTACCAAGCCACATATGGAAAACCCGCTATCAAAAAGATAGCGGGTTTTTTGTTTTTCAGGCTCATGTAGCCACTGTGTAGCCAGCGGTAGATGGTTTTCGACGTTTAGCTGAGCACGATCCGCACCTCCTGCCGTGCCTTGCCCCGGTACGGGCTCAGGTCCAGCCCCTGCAACTGCGGCACTTTCTTGTAGTCCACGTTCCCTTGCTTCCAAAAGCGCGTCACGCTGACGCCAGCGCCTTGCTCCTTGGGATGCTGCGCCAGTGCAACCAGCGCCTGACGGGCAGCTTCCAGGCGCTCTGCCAGAGCGTCAGCATCGCGCTTGACTTGGGTGTATGCCGCTGCGGCGGTGGCCCAGGCAGCGTCATGTCGCATGACGGTGTCGGCTTCGGTCAGCGGTGGCGGTATGTCTCCTGCGAGGTACTGCTGAAAATCCTCCCACCCCGCCCGAATCCGCTCCATGACAGTGGCATCGCGCTCGATCGCGTGCAGGATGCCCTTGCTGCCATCAAACACCCACAGATGGGCCAGATTGGCACCAGACACCATGAGCTGGTGCTGCACCTGGATGCCGTAATACGCAGGCACCTGCCCGGACTGCACGTCCTGCCACAGGTCAGAGCGTGTGCCGCGCAGCGGGCACTTGATCTCCAGCACCAGATCGCCTTCGAGTGTCATGCCGTCCAGGCTGGCGCTGTAGCCATCAGCTTCCAGCACCAGCGGCTGCATGATCAGCCCGGTTTGTTCCTCGTAGGCTGCGCGGGCCAGTGGTTCCAGATCGGTCCCACGCTGCATGGCCTGCGTGACCCGCGTCTCGCTGCGCCCCGTCTTGACCAGCCACAGCTGGTAGGGTGTCATCCAAGGGCTCAGCCCCAGGACTGCCGCTGACTCCGACGCATTGCGCCGGGACTGCCGGTAGGCATGCCACTCGGGGCTGCCTTGGGCAAGTTGGATGAAGGTGGCCGGTTGGGCCAGAGCTTGATGGATGGTCGTGTTCATAACAGTCTCCGTACGTTGAAACAAATCAGACCTGCCGTAGAAACCGACAGGGCCTGAGTCGGGTGGGGCAGGGTGATCAAGCTGCCTGCCGGCGCTTCTCCAGGCTACGTATCACTCGCAAGAAATCACTGGCCGCTATGTCCTTGAGCTGGGCCACACCGAAGTACGACAGCACCCGGTCCAGCGATACGCCGACCTCAATGGCCAGCTTGTGGATCTGTGTCTGTTGCGCCTTGCTGATGCGCTCGCGACCGTCCTCGCGTCGCACGGGTGGCCGGTCGCTGACAAGGCTCGGGCGCTCTGGCTGGGGCGCCTGATGAACCGGATCATTGGCGGCATCCGATGACGACACCGGCTGCGGCACGTCTTCGCCCGCATAGATGTAGAGCCCCAAACCATGCAGGGCAATCGCCTTGACCAGGCAGCGCTGCAGACTGGTGTTGATGTCAAAGGCCGACGGCGCCAGCAGTGGACGGTTGCGGCCATCGAGCACCGGGTGAATCTGGCTCAGCGTCACGCCATTGACTGTGACCGCTACCTCGACGAAGACACCGGCCTCAGTGGCCAGGTAGGGCAGGCCATCAAAACGGCGCACCTCCCAGGTGGCGCTGGCATCGGCCAGGCGCAGCTGCGCTACGGCATAGGGCCAGCTCAGATAGCTGAACCCGCCTTTCTTCTCGACCTGCTCATTGACGTTGATCGCGCTCAGGCGCGCAAAGTAGTTGTCGGTATCAGTGACGTTTGACATGGTGAAACTCCGGGGTTGAGAAACAAAAACGCCCGGTGAGCAGCAACTCAACCGGGCGTGGATGGGGTGGATGGGGTGGATGAAAGTGGATGGGCGGATCGGCGTGACCGATGGCCGCTAAAGCAGCCCCTGCTCTGCAAAGCTGACGATGCCGCTCCGCGTGACTATGAAGTGGTCCAGCACCCGCACATCCACCAGCGCCAGTGCAGACTTCAGGGTCTGCGTCAGCGCCTGATCGGCACGGGAAGGCTCGGCCACGCCACTAGGGTGGTTGTGGCAAAGGATCACGCTGGCAGCGCTGCGGGCCAGGGCCTCGATCAACACCTCGCGGGGGTAGACCGAGGTCTGGGTCAGCGTGCCCCGGAACATCTCCAGGGTCACGATGACCCGGTTCTGGGCATCCAGGAACACGACGGCAAACACCTCGTGTGGCCGGTCAGCCAGCAGAAGGCGCAGATAGTCGCGCACCGCATCGGGCGATGCGAGTGAATCAGCTTCGCGTGCCTCGCACTCCAGCAGCTCCAGGGCTTGCTGAACCACCTTAGCGCGGGTGTAGAGCTTGGGCAGGCTGGTGCGCGCAGTAGTGAGCGTGTTCATGCCGTCACCTCCAAGCCTTCGGTAGCCTGAACACCGACCAACTCCGGGACCAGGAAGTCCACCGCCTTCTGTGCCAGCGATGCGGCGCTGAACACCAGACGCTTATCGTTCCTGAGCGCTTCCAGCCAAGACGCGATGTAGCTGGCATGGTGCAGCTGCCCTTGCAGGCCGCAGTGGCTGGACAGGAAGGCCGATCCCATCTCGGCCACCAGCTCCTCGAAGGCATAGGCCTCGATGTGCTGGCGGTTGGCCAGGGTCCGGCCGCACCGGCCCGGATGCCCGGTCCAGTGCGTGAGCTCATGCAGGGCCGTGCCGTAGTACCGCTCGAAATTCACAAAAAACTCGACCGGAGGCATCTGGATCAGATCCAGGCTGGGGCTGTAGAAGGCCCGGCTGCCGCCATGCTGTATCACGGCCCCCGAGCGCGCCAAAAGTGCCTCGGCGGCCGCATAAGCGTCACCCTCCGGTTGCGGAGCTTGCGGCCAGGTCAGGTGGGCGGGCAGGCCTTCGACCTGGGCCTCGTTGAACACCGTGAACGAGCGCAGCAGCGGGATGACCTTGCGCGATGGCTCATCGTTGGCCGCATGAAAACGGCCCGCATTGACGCCATCAGGGGCAGGAACATCGTCACGCTCCAGCAGCTTGAAGAACACGATCCGTGTACCGGACTCACCCCGGCGGACATGGGCGCCCAGGCTGTATGCCTGCTGATACGTCAGCCAGCGATTGGTAGGAAAGCCATCAGCGATCTGGCGTAGATTGAGCAACAAAACATTGATGCCCCGGTAGCGACGACCCGTGGTCAGGTTCGCAGGCATCAGGCTGCCATGCTCCCGGTCCCAGGGACAGACCCAGGGCGTGGTGCCGGCCTCGAGCGCGGCAATGATCTGGTTCGTCACCTCGGCGTAGAGATCGACGGTATTGGCAGGCGTGGAACGGGTGAACTTGCTCATGATGTACTCCGGAAATGAAAAAGCCCCTGCGGTAGAGCGCACGGGGCTTGGGTTGGAAACGGGGAAGGGTGGGTGGACTGGGGCGCTCAGGTCGGGCGCACGCGGCCAGCCATGGCCTGCCAAGACTGGCGCGTGTAGCGCATGAGGCGATCGCCGACCTGGGCACCAGCGCCTTGTGCTGCTTCGGCCAACACGCCGAGCGCATCGATAGCGCCATCGAGCTTACGGTCGGACAGCACCAGCTGCACCGCAGGGTGGACCAGATACTGGCTCAGCGCCAGCGCCAGCACAGTGCCGATCAGCCACAGCAGAAAGCTGAGGAACAGGCCCAGCGCAGCGGCCTCGATGATCCAGGCGCAGGCAGTGGCCAGGGCTACTCCCACGGCGATGTCGCCGCAAAGCGCGGCGACGGTACGGATAACAGTGTTGCGACGTGAAGACATGGGAAACCTCGACAAAGGATTGAACAGGGGAAGCAGCGAGATGCGAAACCGAAGGGTGTTCCACATGCTCGGTTGGCGATAGCACCGAAAATGACGCGCACGGCGATGGCGGGCCATGGTCAGACTTCCAGGCGGATGTAGCCCGGGTGGTAGTGATGGCCTTCGATGTAGCCGAAGGCTTTCTTGGCCAGCGAGGTACCCACGCTGGTCAGCAGCCCCGCAAAGGTGGCTGCCATGACACCGGAGAAAGTGCCCCAATGAATAGCCAGGGTCAGCAGTGTCACGGCTACGTCAATGGCCATGTCGTGGCGCAACAGCCGCAGCATGGTGCGGCGTTTGAGCTTGATGAAGATGAAGACAAGGCCCAAGAAGATGGCCAGACCGGTTTCGAACATGAGGGACTCCTCGAACGTTGATGAAATGCCTTTGCAGCCGATAGACCGCAAAGACAAGGCAGACGCACGACGCAGACCCGGAGGAAGAACGGGTCTGAGAAATGGTCGCGCAACGCCGACAGCCCGGCGGCTCGCCGCCGGGGGATTCAAGGAGTGGGAAGTGAAACAAAAAGGAGTCTCTTGCCACGGGGGCGAAGAGACTCCTTATGAAGCCATGGAAGCGAAAACCGAACCGGCCCCGGTCGATGTATCGACCCTGGAGAGAGGGTCCACGAGGGCATTGCTTGAGGCAGGCCTTTGGTGCCAAAAAAATTTCAAAAATTTTTGTCGGGTGTGTTGGTGTGGATCGCCGCTGTGCGCGTCAAGATGTCCCGCGACGAGTGCAGGCTACCGGGGTGGTATCTCAAAAGCTTCGAACAGACGCATTCATCGAAATTTGGCGGAGTAGTTCCTTGAATCGAAGTTGGCAACCAACGAGCTGATCTTCTTGGCGAGCTCTGACGAGTGAGTGCTCCCATGTACGATGGTGCACTCGCATTTTGGAGATATCTATGCGCTTCATGCCGGTTGTCATGCTCGTCGCCCTCGTTGTCTTTGCACCCGCGACTTTTGCGCAGGTTCATAAATGCAAGGATGCGGCTGGAAAGACAATCTACACGGATGCGCCGTGCACCGCCGGTCAATCGGGCGGCATGATTGAGCGCCAACGCACGCAAAGCGAGATTTACCGAGAGCGCATGCAGGCTGAGGAAGCCAATGAGCGTAAATACCGCGCCCAAGCTGCCACGCGAGACGCCCAACTGCTTGAGCAGCAGCAACGCCAGGCATTGGCCCCCGCTGGCGGTCAGGTTGTAGTCCAAGACAAAGCCTCGTCGCGCGAGTGCAAAGAAGCCCAGAAGGAGCTGGAATTCGTATCGAGCATTCGTACTATTACTCAGGACGAAAAGCGCATGCGCACCAATGCAGCCATTGCGCGTGTCAATGCGAGCTGTGGGTCAAACACGCAGCTCATGCAAGAGCCTCCGAAGGTGATCGTGCGGCCACGTCCTACAGCCAACCCTGCAGCCAACCCTGCAGCCAACCCTACAGCCAACATCACCAATTGCAACTCCGGGTTTTGCTATGACGACCGGGGTGGTGTTTATCACAGGTCTGGTACGGATTTCATGACTGGGCCAAACGGTAGAACCTGCCACCGGGCGGGCGCCATGTGGAATTGCAACTGAAGTAACCTGAACAGTCGGTCAAAGGCGCTGGATCGGCATAGAGGGTTGTGTTGACCGATACCGCCTGCTCTGACAGAGTATGAGCATAACGAGAGGGCAAGAGTTATGCCAGACAGTTCGAACTCCCGCGCGCGGAAGGCCACCGAATCGATCAAGCGCGGAGCCGAGGCCACTGCCAACGGCGTCTATCGGGTCACAGACCTTGTGGCGCGCAACGATGGCCGGATCGCAGATGGTGCACAGGCGGTCACGGGTGTTGTCGGATCTGGTCTCGATAAGGCGGGTAAAGGTCTGGCATCGGCCAGTCAACAGGCGAGCCAGGTGCTGCATGGCAATGCCAGTCGTGCTGCCGAACGAGTGCGCGAAACCATCACCGGGTCTGGATCGGCTGGGACAGCGCGCAAGGCTGCGGGCGCCTTTGCGGGGTTTGCCACGAAGGCGCTGGTGCATGCTGCTGGCTTAGCTGCTGGCGCCGCCGCTGTGGGTGGCAAGGCCGCCGCTGCCACCGGGCGACTGGCACAAAGGTCTGCCCCGGCGGTCGGTGGTACAGCCGGTGGGCTGGTGCGGGGCGCTGCAGGCATGGCCTCGAACACCCTGGATTCGCTCGCATTGCCAGCTTCTCGCATCGGAGAAATGCGCGAGCAATTGCGCACGCTCGGCCATTTGGAGATGGCACGGTCAGAGCAGCGCATGCAGGCCATCGCATGGGCCCAGAAACGCCGGCGCAAAGATGAACTTCTGGACCTGCTGGTCGTAGCAGGTGTCACCTTGTCTCAGGTACTGCGCGACCCTGCTAGCGTGCCAGAGAACGTTCAGAAGGCCTTTGCACTGGCCTACCCGGACCTGGCCCAGACTCAAACCTTCTCAGACGCTGTTGCGCGAATGTCCAGCGACGAGCTGGTTGGGCTAGTCTCCGGCGTCAAAGGAAAACTATTTGAGCTGGAATTGGTAGACCACCTTAACAGCGGCGGCTTGCCCGACGGCTACCATGCAGAAATTGCAGGTTCGGCAACCCAGCCTGGCTGGGATATTCGGGTTCTTGACGAGCACGGCCAGGTCAGCGAACTGTTGCAAGCCAAAGCCACGGAGTCGGTCCAATACGTGCAGGAAGCCTTGCAGCGCTACCCCGATATTGACGTCACGACGACCACTGAGGTGCATGCCCAGCTAACGGCTCTGGGCCTTGCTGAAAACGTGCATGGCAGCGGTATCAGCGAGGCTGCGTTGCAGGCCAAAGTGGAAGCGGCAGCAGCTCACAGCGATGCGGCTTTCGATGCAAGCGACTTTGTGCCTTCCAGCATCGGGCTGGCCGTGATTGCCCTGTCGGTCTTCATGAACAAGGACGCCTCGCTGCGCGAGAAGGGGGAGCACTTTGGTCAGCGCTCTGCCAAGGCGGGTGTCTCTGCCGGCGTGGGCAAAGCGACCTTGATTGCCACGCAGACTTGGTGGATTGCGCTCATCGGCGGTGTTGCTACGAGCTGGCTGGCCGAAAGAGGACAGGGGAAGCGTGAGCAGTACGAGGCGCTCAAGACGGCGCTGGAGGTCATGCAGGAGCGGCAGATGATCTTGTTGTCACCCCCTGGGTAATCGACATTGCACAGCCCACTCCTACCGACTGTGCAAATCTGTTTCTGCTGGCGAGGCCTTCCGTTGCAATCCCGCTCGCTGTAAGTCGCTTATTTGGCGCAGGGGAAATCCTGAAAGACACCTTTGCCGCATTTGAATACCTGACCAGTTCTACGGTTTGGGTTGGAGAAGTATTCATCTGAAGCCTTCTGCACCGCAACGTGGCTTGGTACGCCCTGGATTTCCAATGTTTTTTTTCTTTCGGCTACGATTGCTAATGCAGCGGGGTCATAGACAGATAGATCGGGATTAAGTACTGGGTATTGCCGCTCCACGTTGGCGAGTGCTGCTTCATATAGACTCTGTGCGCTGGGGTATGTTCTAGTGGCGGGCGCGGGGGTTGTCCAGGATTGCGCCGCTGGGGTGGTATTAGTTTGCGGTGGTGGTTGGTAGCTTGAAGTGGTGAGCTCGGATGGATTCAGGAAGAAAAAAGCAGCGCTACCGGCAACGAAAAGCAGGGTAACACCCGTTAGTGTCTTCCACGAGTTTTTCCTGTATTTAGGATATTCTGGGGATTCGGTGATGCTTTTTGTAATCAACCAGCTTATTAGTATGGTTAGGCCTTGAAGTACGAATAAAAACTTGGTGAAAACCATCACCATAGTCCACAAAGTCCAAGCTGCTACCGCGACAACACTGCCGCGTTTCCTAAAGAGCAGTCCAGCAACGATGACCGTGATCAGAATTGCGAACTGGTAGAAAAATACATCTGCACTCACTTGTTCTCCCCCGTTTTTATGTCAGTGGTCACCCGACCACGTTGGTCGAGTTTCCCCGTGCACGCAATGCCTCATAAAGCTGCGCAGGCCCCAGCAAGATGGCTTTGAGCCCGGAGCGCACGCGCTCGCTGTCCAACGCCTGTTTGCTCATCGTCGTGTAGGCATCAAACGCGTCGATGATGGCGTCGGTCAGCGCGCTGTCCAGGTCGGGCGAGTTGTCGAACTGGCCCTTGCTGTTGTTGCTGGCCTGCTGCACCAGAATGTCGGACTCCAGCAGCTTGCCCTTGACGTGGTTCACATACACCAGCCGGTCGTCGTCGGTCAGCTCACCTTCAAACAGGTCATTCACCTTGGCCACAATCTCTGACAGCAGCACCTTCTGCTTGTCCTGCACCGCGCCGCCGCCCGTATCGGTCAATGGCTGCAGTTTGTAATCGCCGTCGGTGTCGTGCAGCGCCAGGCTGCGCTGGCCTTGTTCTTTGAGCCGGTGGTGGGTCAGCACCACCTTTGACAAATCGACTCCCTCGCGCTCGCGGCCAAAGTCCAGCAGGGGCAGCAGGCGCTTGAAGAACAGGGCGCGCTTTTCGATGGCGGTGTTGCCGTAATCGAACACCTGCCCCAGGAAGGCGTACACGCGCACGAAGGTGCCCAGGTCGCGTTTGAACAGGGTGAGGGCCGCCAGTTCGTCCTTGGCGGCCTGGGCTGCCGGGCCGTCTGCGACGGCGCTGGCCTCTGCGTCCTGCAGGTTCTGCCGCGCCGCCTTGTAGCGTTTGAGCAGACGGTCGGCCACGGGCTCAATAGCGGCCACCAGCATGGCCTGCGTCGCCTTGGGGTTCATCTCGGCCAGCACCACGCGCTCGACCTCAAACTCGTCGTAGTGGCCCGAGGCATCGAGCTTGGCGCGCAGGTCATACACCAGATGCGGGTCGGTCACCCCGGCCAGCTCAGCGGTTTCGTAATAGGTTTTGAACACGGCCAGCACATCGTCGGGCTCGTTCACAAAGTCGAGGATGTATGTGGTGTCCTTCACGCCAAACGGCCCGCTGTAGGCACGGTTCAGGCGGCTCAGCGTCTGCACCGCCTGAATGCCGCCCAGGCGCTTGTCTACATACATGCCGCACAAGAGCGGCTGGTCAAACCCGGTCTGGAACTTGTTGGCCACCAGCAGGATTTGGTACTCGTCGGTGGCAAACGCCTCGCGCATGTCGCGGCCCTTGAGGTTCGGGTTGAGCTGGGTGCTGTTCTCGGATACTGGATCAGGCAGGCTTTGCGGGTCGTTCACCTCGCCCGAGAACGCCACCAGCGTACCCAGCTGGTAGCCATTCTCCTGGATGTAGTTCTGGATAGCCAGTTGCCAGCGCACCGCCTCTTGCCTGCTGCCCACCACCACCATGGCCTTGGCGTGGC
>DAIQRN010000044.1:0-11173 GCA_036786185.1 Acidovorax sp.
CACGCCCATCCCGCGCACCTTGGCGATGAGCTACTACGCCGACCTCGATGTGTCCGTCATCGACGAACTGCCCCCGGGCCGCACCCCCATCGTCACAAAGCTGATCGCCGACAGCCGCAAGGACGAGGTGATCGAGCGCATCGGCGCGCAGGTCGAGGCCGGGCGGCAGGTGTACTGGGTCTGCCCGCTGATCGAAGAGAGCGAGGCGCTGGACCTCTCCAACGCCACCGCCACACACGCCGACCTGAGCGAGGCCTTGCCCGGCGTGATGGTCGGCCTGCTGCACTCGCGCATGCCCACGGCCGAGAAGAAGGCCGTGATGGAGCTGTTCAAGGGCGGCCAGATGGGCGTGCTGGTCAGCACCACCGTCATCGAGGTGGGCGTGGACGTGCCCAACGCCTCGCTCATGGTCATCGAGCACGCCGAGCGCTTTGGCCTGAGCCAGCTGCACCAGCTGCGCGGCCGCGTGGGGCGCGGCGCGGCGGCGTCGGCCTGCGTGCTGCTGTATGCCACCAACGACAGCGGGCGCGTGGGCGAAACGGCGAAGGAGCGCCTCAAGGCCATGGCCGAGACCAACGACGGCTTCGAGATCGCCCGGCGCGACCTGGACATCCGCGGCCCCGGCGAGTTCCTGGGCGCGCGCCAGTCGGGCGATGCGCTGCTGCGCTTTGCCGACCTGGCCACCGACACCGCGTTGCTGGACTGGGCCCGCGAACTGGCCCCGCAGATGCTGGAACACCACACCGAATTGGCCGCAAAACACGTGGCGCGCTGGTTGGGTGGAAAATCCGACTATCTCAAGGCATGACACACCATGACCCTCACTGAACTCAAATACATCGTCGCCGTCGCGCGCGAGAAGCACTTTGGCCATGCCGCCGATGCCTGCTACGTCTCGCAGCCCACGCTGTCGGTGGCCGTCAAGAAGCTCGAGGAAGAGCTGGACGTGAAACTCTTCGAGCGCAGCGCGAGCGAGGTCACCGTGACGCCGCTGGGCGAGGAGATCGTGCGCCAGGCGCAAAGCGTGCTGGAGCAGGCCGCGGCCATCAAGGAGATCGCCAAGCGCGGCAAGGACCCGCTGGCAGGGCCGCTCACGCTGGGCGTGATCTACACCATTGGCCCCTACCTGCTGCCCGAGCTGGTGCGCCACTCTATCGCGCGCACGCCGCAGATGCCGCTGATGCTGCAGGAGAACTTCACCGTCAGGCTGCTGGAGATGCTGCGTACCGGCGAGATCGACTGCGCCATCCTGGCCGAGCCCTTTGCCGACACCGGCCTGGCCATGGCGCCGCTGTATGACGAGCCTTTCATGGCGGCCGTGCCCAACACCCACCCGCTGGCGGACAGGAAGTCGGTGAGCGCTGCCGAGCTCAAGAACGAAACCATGCTGCTGCTGGGCGCGGGCCATTGCTTTCGCGACCACGTGCTGGAAGTCTGCCCCGAGTTCGCGCGCTTTGCCAGCAATGCCGAAGGCATCCGCAAGTCGTTCGAGGGCTCGTCGCTGGAAACCATCAAGCACATGGTGGCGGCAGGCATGGGTGTGACGCTGGTGCCACGCCTGTCGGTGCCGCGCGATGCGCTGCTGACCGTGTCGCGCCGCCGCAAGAGCGACGCAGCCCACATCTGCTACCTGCCCATCCGTGAGCGCGACGGCAGCCCGCCCCCCATGCGCCGCGTGGTGCTGGCCTGGCGCCGCAGCTTCACGCGCTACGAGGCCATTGCCGCGCTGCGCAACGCCGTCTATGCCTGCGAGCTGCCGGGCGTCGAGCGGCTGTCGTAGTACCCTGCCCATTGTTGTCAACGAAGGAGTCCCCATGGCCAAAGCCCCCAAGACCACTACCCCCGCCGTCCCGCGCATCAACATCGGCATCAGCGACAAGGACCGCGCCGCCATCGCCCAGGGCCTGTCGCGCCTGCTGGCCGACACCTACACGCTGTACCTGACCACGCACAACTTCCACTGGAACGTGACGGGCCCCATGTTCAACACGCTGCACGCCATGTTCATGGCGCAGTACACCGAGCTGTGGAACGCCGTGGACCCGATTGCCGAGCGCATCCGCTCGCTGGGCCACGTGGCGCCCGGCTCGTACGCCGAGTTTGGCAAGCTGGCCAGCGTGCCCGACGCACCCGCCCAGCCGCCCAAGGCGCTGGACATGGTGCGCGTGCTGGTCGAGGGCCACGAGGCCGTGGCCCGCACCGCGCGCGGCCTGTTCGCGGCGGTGGACAAGGCCAGCGACGAACCCACGGCCGACCTGCTGACCCAGCGCCTCACGGTGCACGAGCAGACGGCGTGGATGCTGCGCTCGCTGCTAGAAGATTAATAGCTGCCAGCGCTTTCCACACAAGGGCTTCGGCCCTTTTTTGCTTGAAACTTGAGCCTTATGCCACTGTCTGACCGCCTGCCGCTGTACCTGAACCTCATCCGCTGGGACCGCCCCGCCGGCTGGCTGGTGTGCCTGTGGCCCACGCTCTCGGCGCTGTGGATCGCGGCGGACGGGTTTCCGGGCTGGCATCTGCTGGCGGTGTTCGTGCTGGGCACCTTCCTCATGCGCAGCGCGGGCTGCTGTGTGAACGACGTGGCCGACCGCGACTTTGACAAGCACGTCAAGCGCACGGCCCAGCGCCCGGTGACCACCGGCGCCGTGTCGGTCAAGGCGGCGCTGGGGCTGGGGGCCGTGCTGGCGCTCATCTCCTTCGGCCTCGTGCTCACCACCAACACGGCGGCCATCCTGTGGTCCGTGCCCGCGCTGCTGGTGGCCATTGCCTACCCGTTCACCAAGCGCCTCATTTCGATGCCGCAGGCCGTGCTGGGCATTGCCTTCAACTTCGGCATCGTCATCGCCTTTGCCGCCGTGCAAGGCAGCGTGCCCGCCGTGGCCTGGTGGATGTGGCTGGGCAATATGTTCTGGGTGCTGGCCTACGACACCGAATACGCCATGGTGGACCGCGACGACGACCTCAAGATCGGCATCAAAACCTCGGCCATCACCCTGGGACGCTTTGACGTGGCGGGCATCGTGGCGTTCTACCTGCTGTTCTTGTCCATTTGGGCTGTAGCGCTGGCCCCGTATGCGCTAGGCGCTATTTTTTACATAGCGCTTGCCGGGGCGCTGGCGCAGGCCGTGTGGCATTTCACCCTGATCCGCACGCGCACGCGCGAGGGCTGCTTTACCGCCTTCCGCGTCAACCACTGGCTGGGGGCGACGGTGTTCGCGGGCATTGCGGGCAGCTATCTACTGCGGCAGGTACTCTCAAATTAATAGCTGCCAGCGCTTGCTGGATATGTGCTGGAGGCCAAAAAGGCTTCAAGCGCCAAACTCGTTGCCCAACTCGTGCGCCCGCTGCTCGGCCGCGTGCATCGCGGCCTCGAAGGCGGCAGCCACGCCGCTGGCCTCCATGGACTGCAGCGCCGCGTAGGTGGTGCCGCCCTTGGACGTGACGCGCTCGCGCAGCACGGCGGGGGATTCGTCCGAGCGGCGCGCCAGCTCCGATGCGCCCACGAAGGTGCCCACGGCCAGCTGGTGCGCCTGCGCGGGCGACAGGCCCATGGCAGTGCCCGCGCGGGCCATGGCCTCCAAAAAGTAAAAGACATAGGCGGGGCCGGAGCCCGACAGTGCCGTCACGGCGTCAAGCTGCTTTTCACTGTCCACCCACAGAAACTCGCCGGTGGTGGCCAGGATGGCCTCGACCTGCGCGCGCTCGGCGGCGCTCACGGCGGGGCGGGCGTAGAGCGCGCTCATGCCCTTGCCCACCAGCGCGGGCGTGTTGGGCATGGTGCGCACGATGCGCTCCGTGCCCAGCCACTGGGCGATGCTGTCCGAGCGGATGCCGGCCGCCACGCTCAGGTGCAGCGCGTGGGCGGTGTGGGTGCGGGCCGCCGCAGCGGCGTCCTTGAAGGTCTGGGGCTTGACGGCCCAGACGACGATCTGGGCGCGCTGCAGGGCCGGGCCTGCCTCGGGCTGGGCCTGCAGGCCGTAGTTTTTGTGCAGGGCCTCGCGCGCTGTCTCCCAGGGCTCGACCACCTCGATCTGGCTGGCCGGGTGGCCCTGGCGGATCAGGCCACCAATGATGGCGCTGGCCATGTTGCCGCCGCCGATGAAGGCAATCACGGGGAGCTGCGGGGAGGAGGGCGCGGTAGGGCTCATGGTGCGGTGCGAAGTGGCAACTACAGGGGCCACGATGGTAGCGCCAACGGGCATGGCGTTCCTCGCGGTGATTTACCGCGTTGTGCGCCGCCGAACGCAGCGCATGAATCTGGCGCGGCCCAGGCCAGCGGCCCCCGCGCAAGGGCCGCCCCGCCGCGCAGGGGGCGTCCCCCTTCCCGACTCGCGCAGCGAGGCGAGAGAAGGGGGAAGGCGCGCAGCGCCACAGGGGGTTGTCCTTATGTCACTCCAGCGTGGCCTGCCGCACGGCCCGCTCCCAGCGCGCCATCAGCGTCTGAGCCTGGTCGCGCGGCAGCGTGGGCACGAAGCGGCGCTCGGCGCGCCACAGGCTCGACAGCTCGGCCGTGCTGCCGTACACGCCGCTGGACAGGCCCGCCAGGTAGGCCGCGCCCAGGGCCGTGGTCTCGATGACGGCGGGGCGCACCACCGGAATGCCCAGCAGGTCGGCCTGGAACTGCATGAGCAGGTCGTTCACGCAGGCGCCGCCGTCCACGCGCAGCTCGCTCACCGGGGCGCCGCCGGCGGCCACGGCGTCGCGGCCCATGGCCTGCAGCAGGGCGGCGCTCTGGTACGCAATGCTCTCCAGCGCCGCGCGGGCGATGTGCGCAATGGTGCTGCCGCGCGTGAGGCCGGTGATGGTGCCGCGCGCCTCGGGCTTCCAGTAGGGGGCGCCCAGGCCGGTGAAGGCGGGCACCATCATCACGCCGCCCGAGTCGGGCACGCTCTCGGCCAGGGACTGCACCTCGCTGCTGGCCGGGATGGCGCGCAGGCCGTCGCGCAGCCACTGCACCACGGCGCCGCCCACGAACACACTGCCTTCCATGGCGAACTCGGGCTGGGCCGACGCCTGCGCGGCGCTGGTGGTGAGCAGCCCGTTCTGGCTGGTCTGAAAGCCGTGGCCCGTGTGCATGAGCATGAAGCAGCCCGTGCCGTAGGTGTTCTTGGCCATGCCCGCGCTGAAGCAGGCCTGGCCGAACAGAGCGCTTTGCTGGTCGCCCGCCACGCCGCCCACGGGAATCGCGTGGCCCAGCAGGTCGGCTGCGGTGTCGCAGAAATGGCTGCTGGACGGCTGCACCTGCGGCATCAGCGACTTGGGAATGCGCAGCAGGGCCAGCAGTTCGTCGTCCCACTGGTTGGTGTGCACGTTGAACAGCATGGTGCGGGCGGCGTTGCTCACGTCCGTCACGTGCGCCTGGCCGTGGGTGAGCTGCCACATGAGCCAGCTGTCCACCGTGCCAAAGGCCAGCTCGCCGCGCTCGGCCGCGTCCCGTGCGCCGGGCACGTTGTCCAGCAGCCACTGCAGTTTGGTGCCCGAGAAGTAGGCGTCGATCAAGAGCCCGGTCTTGGCCTGAATGGTGGGTGCATGGCCCTGGCTTCGCAACTGGGCGCAGGCGGGCTCGGCGCGGCGGTCCTGCCAGACGATGGCGTGGTGCACGGGCTGGCCGGTCTTGCGGTTCCACAGCACCGTGGTCTCGCGCTGGTTGGTGATGCCCACGGCGCGCACGCTGCTGGCGGCAATGCCGGCCTGGGCGAGCGCGTCCCGCGCGGTGGCGAGCTGGGTGCGCCAGATCTGCATCGGGTCGTGCTCCACCCAGCCGGGCTGGGGGTAGATCTGGGGCAGCTCCATCTGCGCCTGGGCCACGACGTGGCCGTGTTCGTCGAAGACGATGCTGCGGGAGCTGGAGGTGCCTTGGTCGAGGGCGAGGAGGTAGGTCATGGGGGTCTTCAGCAAGGGGTGGGCGATGGCGGGGTGCTCAGCGTACCCGCCATTCGCGCCATGCCTGGAGCAGGGTTTCGTAGGCAATGGTCTCGCCCCGGGGCTTTTCGTTGGCGAGCTTCTTGCGCGGCGCGGCGAAGTCGCTCAGCCACTGTTGGGGGTCGGCCTTGGGGTTGAGCCGGGGAGGGCACTTGCGCATGCCGCTGGCCTGCAGCGACGCCATCACCTGGTCCATCTCTTCCGCCAGGTTGTCCATGGCCTGCTGGGGCGTGCGCTCGCCGGTCACGGCGGAGGCGATGTTCGTCCACCACAGGCCGGCGAGCCGGGGGTAGTCGGGCACGTTGTTGCCGGTGGGCGTCCAGGCCACGCGGGCGGGGCTGCGGTAGAACTCGATCAGGCCGCCGTACTTGTTGGCGTTCTGCGTGAAGTAGTCGTGCCGGATGTCGCTGTTGCGGATGAAGGTCAGGCCGACGATGGACTTCTTCAGCGAGACGGTCCGGGAGGTGGTGAACTGCGCGTAGAGCCAGGCGGCGGCGGTCTTGTTGGCGTCGTGGCCCTTGAAGAAGGTCCAGCTGCCCACGTCCTGGTAGCCGTTTTGCATGCCCTGCTTCCAGTAGGGGCCCACGGGGCCGGGGGCCATGCGCCACTTGGGCGTGCCGTCGGCGTTCACCACGGGCAGGCCGGGCTTGGTCATGTCGGCGGTGAAGGCGGTGTACCAGAACGCCTGCTGCGCGATGTGCCCCTGGGCGGGCACGGGGCCGGCCTCGCCGAAGGTCATGTTCACGGCCTCCTTGGGCGCGTATTTCTTCATCCAGTCCACGTACTTGGTCAGCGCATAGACGGCGGCGGGCGAATTGGTGGCGCCGCCACGGGCCACGCTGGCGCCCAGCGGCGTGCATTTGTCGGTGCTGTCCACGCGGATGCCCCACTCGTCCACCGGCCGCCCGTTGGGGTAGCCCTTGTCCGCGGCGCCCGCCATGGACAGCCAGGCGTCGGTGAAGCGCCAGCCCAGCGAGGGGTCCTTCTTGCCATAGTCCATGTGGCCGTAGATGGGCTTGCCGTCGATTTGCTTGACGTCGTTGGTGAAGAACTCGGCGATGTCCTCGTAGGCGCTCCAGTTCAGCGGCACGCCCAGCTCGTAGCCGTACTTGGCCTTGAACTTGTCCTTCAGGTCCTTGCGCTCGAACAGGTCGGCGCGGAACCAGTACAGGTTGGCGAACTGCTGGTCGGGCAGCTGGTACATCATGCCGTCGGGCGCGCGGGTGAACTGGGTGCCGATGAAGTCCTTGAGGTCGAGCGTGGGGTTGGTGAAGTCCCGGCCCGCGTCGGCCATGTAATCGGTCAGGTTCAGAATCTTGCCGTAGCGGTAGTGTGTGCCGATCAGGTCCGAGTCGGAAATCCAGCCGTCATAGGCCGACTTGCCCGACTGCATGGAGGCTTGCAGTTTCTGGACCACGTCGCCTTCCTGGATCAGGTCGTGCTTGACCTTGATGCCGGTGATTTCCTCGAACGCCTTGGCCAGCGTCTTGGACTCGTACTCGTGCGTGGTGATGGTCTCGGACACCACCGAAATCTCCTTTACGCCCTTGGCTTGCAGCTTCTTGGCCGCGTCGATGAACCACTTCATCTCGGCCATCTGCTGGTCCTTGGCGAAAGTGGACGGCTGGAATTCGCTGTCCACCCATTTCCTGGCCTCGGCCTCGCCCGCGAGGGCGGGGAGTGACATCCAGGTGAGGCAAACGGCCGTAGCCACGAGCGAGAAACGCATAAGAAAACTTCCCTTGAATGGAGAGAAAAACAGGGCGCGCGCGGCGGCGGCCGTCAAGAAGACTGCTCGGCCGCGACGATGGTCAGGGCCACTTCCGCCTCCTGCAGCAGGGCGGGGAAGGGCTCGGGCGGCGGCGCGTCGGTGAACAGGCGGTCGATCTGGGGCAGCGTGGCCAACTGCACCATGGCCGGGCGGTTGAACTTGCTGTGGTCGGCAGCGAGCCAGACCTCGCGCGCGTGCTCGATGATGGTCTGCGCCACCTTCACCTCGCGGTAGTCGAAGTCGCGCAGCGAGCCGTCGGGCTCGATGCCCGAGATGCCGATGAGCGCGATGTCCACGCGGAACTGGCGGATGAAATCCACCGCCGCCTCGCCCACGATGCCCCGGTCGCGCGTGCGCACCACGCCCCCGGCCACGATCACCTCGCAGTCGGGGTTGCTGCTCAGGATGGCGGCCACGTTCAGGTTGTTGGTCAGCACGCGCAGGCCACGGTGGTGCATCAGCGCCTGCGCGATGGCCTCGGTGGTGGTGCCGATGTTCAGGATCAGCGAGCAGCCGTTGGGCACCTCCTGCGCCACGGCGCGGGCGATGCGGGCCTTGCCCTCGGCGTTGAGCGTCTGGCGCTGCGTGTGGGCGATGTTCTCCACCGTGGAGCTGGGCACGCGCACGCCGCCGTGAAAGCGCGCGAGCAGGCCCGATTCGGCCAGGCGCTGCACGTCGCGGCGCACGGTCTGCAGGGTCACGCCCAGGGTGTCGGCCAGCTGCTCCACGGTGGCGGATTTGCGTGCGCGCACCTCTTCGAGCAGCAGGAGTTGTCGGGGGTTCGTGTTCACGCGATGGACTGTAAATCGAACGAAAAGAAACCCTAATAAGGGTAAACCTTGAGAGGAAACGATAAAAAAAGAACAAAAATGCGCAAATACGAAAAAGAAAGGGCGACTTCGATGCAACTGGCATTGGAAGGCATCAGCAAGAAAGTGGGGGCGCAGACCTGGCTCTATGACATGAGCCTGGCGCTGCACAGCGGCGCCGTGACGGTGCTGCTGGGCGCCACGCAGGCGGGCAAGACCAGCCTCATGCGCATCATGGCCGGGCTGGATGCGCCCACGGCCGGGCGCGTGACGGTGGACGGCGTGGATGTGACCGGCATGCCCGTGCGCGAGCGCAACGTGGCCATGGTGTACCAGCAGTTCATCAACTACCCCTCGATGAAGGTGTTTGACAACATCGCCTCGCCGCTGAAGCTGCGCGGCGAGAAAAACATCGATGCCCGCGTTCGCGAACTGGCCAGCCGCCTGCACATCGAGATGTTTCTGGACCGCCTGCCCGCCGAGCTGTCGGGCGGCCAGCAGCAGCGCGTGGCGCTGGCCCGTGCGCTGGCCAAGGGCGCGCCGCTGATGCTGCTGGACGAACCCCTGGTGAACCTGGACTACAAGCTGCGCGAGGAACTGCGCGAGGAGCTGACCCAGCTGTTTGCCGCCGGGCAATCCACCGTGGTGTATGCCACCACCGAGCCGGGCGAGGCCCTGCTGCTGGGCGGCTACACCGCTGTGATGCACGAAGGCCGCTTGCTGCAATACGGCCCCACGGCCGAGGTGTTCCATGCACCCAATTCGCTGAGCGTGGCGCGCGCTTTCAGCGACCCACCGATGAACCTGATGACCGCCACCCGCCAGGACGGCGGCGTGCGCCTGAGCGACGGCACGGTGCTGCCACTGCCTTTGCCCCCCGCGGCCAGCGCCTCGCTCACTGTGGGCGTGCGCGCCAGTGCGCTGCGCGTGCAGGCCCGCCCGGGCGATGTGGAAGTGCAGGGCGTGGTGGAACTGGCCGAGATTTCGGGCTCTGACACCTTTGTGCACGTAGACACGCCCTGGGGCGAGCTGGTGGCCCAGCTCACCGGGGTGCATTACTTTGAACTGGGCGCACAGGTTCGCCTGCACCTGAACCCGGCCCAGGCCTATGTGTTCGGTGCGGACGAGGCTCTGGTGCTGGCCCCCCAGCGCGCGGGAGGACGCTGAACCATGGCACATATCCAGCTGGATCTGGCCCATTCCTACCGGCCCAACCCGCAGCAGGACAGCGACTACGCGCTGCTGCCGCTCAAGATGGACTTTGAAGACGGTGGCGCCTACGCGCTGCTCGGCCCCTCGGGCTGCGGCAAAACCACCATGCTCAACATCATGTCGGGCCTGCTGGTGCCTTCGCACGGCAAGGTGCTGTTCGATGGCCGCGATGTGACGCGCGCCACGCCGCAGGACCGCAACATTGCCCAGGTGTTCCAGTTCCCGGTGATCTACGACACCATGACGGTGGCCGAGAACCTGGCCTTCCCGCTCAAGAACCGCAAGCTGCCCGAGGCGCAGATCAAGGAGCGCGTGGGCGCGATTGCCGAGATGCTGGAGATGAGCCACCAGCTCAACCACCGCGCGGCGGGCCTGTCGGCCGACCAGAAGCAGAAGATCTCGCTGGGCCGGGGCCTGGTGCGCTCGGACGTTGCGGCCGTGCTGTTCGACGAGCCGCTCACCGTGATCGACCCGCACCTGAAGTGGCAGCTGCGGCGCAAGCTCAAGCAGATCCACCACGAGCTCAAGCTCACGCTGATCTACGTGACCCACGACCAGGTGGAGGCGCTGACCTTCGCCGACCAGGTGGTGGTGATGACGCGCGGCCGCGCGGTGCAGGTGGGCTCGGCCGACGCGCTGTTCGAGCGGCCCCAGCACACCTTCGTGGGCCACTTCATCGGCTCGCCGGGCATGAATTTCCTGCCCGCGCACATGCAAGGCAACAGCCTTACCGTGGCGGGCCACCGCCTGCAGGCCCCGCGTGCCTTGCCCGCAGGTGACTTGAAGGTGGGCGTGCGCCCTGAGTACCTGGCCCTGGCCGGCGCAGAGCAGAGCGGAGCGCTGCCCTGCAGCGTGGCCCAGGTGCAGGACATCGGCACCTACCTGATGCTGACCGCCAAGGTGGGGGAGCACACGCTCAAGGCGCGCTTCACGCCCGAAACGCGGTTGCCCTCAGCGGGCGACACCGTCTGGCTGCAGGTACTGGGCGAGCACACCTGCTTCTACCAAAACGAGGAGCTGCTGCCATGAATGGCCACCCCCTGAGCCGCTGCGCGGCTTCCCCCTTGAAGGGGGACGACGCCCTTTGCTGCGGGGCGGCCCTTGCTGGGCGCCCCACCGATTGCGCCATGACGGTTTTGTGCGGCGCAGGCGATGCCCACATCCTGGAGTACTGGCATGAGTAGTACCACCAAACCCGTGAACCAGAAAGCCTGGTTCCTGATCCTGCCCGTGATCCTGTGCGTGGCCTTCTCGGCCATCCTGCCGCTGATGACGGTGGTGAATTATTCGGTGCAGGACATCATCAGCCCCGAGCGCCGCGTGTTCGTGGGCACCGAATGGTTCGTGCAGGTGATGCGCGACGAGGAGCTGCACGCCGCGCTGCTGCGCCAGCTCACCTTCTCGCTGGCGGTGCTGGCGGTGGAGATTCCGCTGGGCATCCTGCTGGCGCTGTCCATGC
>DAIQRN010000458.1:0-2714 GCA_036786185.1 Acidovorax sp.
CAGGTCGGGCAGTTCTACGACGCGAACATCGGTTGCGATGCCGCGCAGTGCCTTGACGGCCTTCCTTGCGTGCTCACGGCCTGCATCATCGTTGTCGGGCAGGACGACCACATGGCGGCCGCGCAGGAACTCGGAATGCTCCTTGCGCCACTTGCCAGCGCCACCTGCATTGCAGGTTGCCACCAGGCCCAGGGATGCAAGGCGGTCTGCGTCCTTTTCTCCTTCCACCAGGTACACCACCGCATCGGGCGCTGCCGCCAGCTCAGGCAGGCGGTAGGGCACAACGCGCACGTCCTTGACGCTCCAGCTCCAGCGCTCGCCATCGGGGCGACGCTGACGGAATGTCTTGGGCTCCATGCGAACGACCTGCATCAGCAGTTCGCCCTGTTCATTGCGGTAGTCGTAGGTGCTTACGATCTTGGTCGGGGCTTTGCTGGCCTTGGGCGCAGGCGCACTCTTGGCTGGCGCCGGGCATGACTTCATGACTTGCATGACTTCGCGCCCGGCTGGAGTGCTGGCGCGGTCATTGCCGATGAATCCGTTTTGGAGCAGCCACTGATGCGCCGCGCCGCGTTCTTTGATGCCGGTACCGTACTGCACCAGCTTGATGACGCCGCCTCCCTCATCGGCTTCGTGGTCGAAGAACAGGTTTTTCTCCAGGTCAACGGATTTGCTGCCGTGACTGCCGAAGCGCAGCTCGCTGGGCTTGGAAAGCTGCTCGTTCGGGTCGCCCCAAAAATGGCATGCAACTGGGCCGATCAGGCCGGTGTAGTCAAGGGCGTCGTTGGCGGTAATTTTCTTTTTGGAAGGGGTTGTGTGCATGACCACCCCTTTCAAGCCGAATGGGCCTGTTCGTTGAGCCATGCACGCACTTCTCCCACCCTCCAAGCCGTCACTCCCGCGGACAACTTGGTGGGTTGCGGAAATTTATGGCTTGCAATCAGCCGCCAAAAAGTAGCTGGGCTGAACGGCAGTGGCGTGGGGCGGGTCGGGTGCTTCGGGTCTCGCACCAGCCCAGACTGCCGAATCCAGGCGGTATCCGGCAAGTCGTCAAAGTTCGGGATTTGTGCGGTGTTCTGTTCCAGCTTTGCCGGGGGTATAGCGGCTTTCGTTTGCTGTTTACGGGCCGTTTGTGGCGTAGGTTGGCAGGGCATCTCTGTGACTCCGATGATGCACAGCGAACAGCCATGGCCAGTGGCTGCAAGCGGTGCGATGGCTTGAAAGTGCGCGCAAATCAAATGTGCAAGTTCAAGCCATCAGAGCCAAACCGGACTGGGGGGATACTTCTGAGATTTAGTGGTTACATTTGAGATGAAATAATATTTATGTCAACGAGTTACGTGCAATTTAGCTTCTGAGATTTGCATCATGGAAAAGCCTGCCAAAAGACGTGCTCCGCATGGCGCAACAAGCCTCATGGTTCTGGATGCGCTTGTGCGATTGCACACGCGAGGCGGTAGGCGTGTGAAAGTTTCGCGGGTCGAATTGCTGCGTTCGATATCCCTGCCGGAGACGACAGTGGATGACCGCTTAAGAACTTTGATCAAAGAGGGGCGTGTGTTGCGCGTGGGCCGCGCGCTGTATGTGCCCGAGTCGTGGCCGGGTCAGGAGCCACGCCGCTCGGAGCCCCCAGGTACCAGAAAAACAACGATCCTGCCCGATGGCATGGTGGTTGTGGAGGAGTGGAGCAGGCCCCCCAGGGGATGGTGATAGACCCCTGCTTCTTACGCTTTCTTGAATTGAATCACTTCTGCGCCCATCCGCAGTTTGTCCAGGTAGTCTGCCCAATCGCTCATCATCCTGCGCCGCTGTTCCATGAATTCGGCGCGGTCATACGCAGCCCCCAGCGGTCCAGATTTACCGTGCGCCAGTTGGGCTTCGATCACGTCGGCGGATATGCCGGGGATCCGCTCAATCATCAGCGTGCGCGCCATGGCCCGGAACCCGTGGGCGCTCATCTCGTCGGAGGCAAAGCCCATGCGCCGCAGGGCTGCATTGATGGTGTTGTCACTCATGGCCCGCTCGCCCGTGCGCAGGCTGGGGAACACGTAGCGGCCATGGCCGGTGAGGGGCTGAAGCTCTTTCAAGATGGCGATGGCCTGCGGGGCCAGGGGCACAAAGTGCGGCCTGCCGTTGAGCTTCTGCGCCAGTCGCCGCTTCATGTCCTGGGATGGGATGGTCAGCAGGGCTGTGTCAAAGTCAATCCACGCCCATTCCATCTGCCTGATGTTACCGGGGCGCTGAAAGAGCAGGGCAGATAGCGCCAGCGCCGCCTTGGTCATGGGCTGGCCGGTGTAGCCGTCAATGGCCCGCAGCAGCTCGCCCGCCTTGGCTGGCTCCAGCACCGCAGCCATGTGCTTGACTACCACGGGCTTTAAGGCGCCGTGCAGGTCGGTAACGGGGCTGCGTTCGCAGCGCCCCGTCTGGACACCGTAGCGGAACACCTGCCCGGCGGTCTGGCGCAGTGTGTGGGCGGTTTCGTTGGCGCCGCGCTTCTCTACCTTGCGCAGTGCGTCCAGCAGCACGGGAGCGGTGATGGCGGGCAACGTAAGCTTGCCGATGTACGGGAACAGGTCTTTCTCCATGCGCTCGATCCACCGCGCTGCATAGCGGGGGCTCCAGCCGCTGGCCTGGGTGGCGTGGAACTCGCGGGCCACGGCTTCGAAAGTGTTGGCTGCGGCTACGCGGGTTGCCAGCTTCTCGGCCTTCTTGGC
>DAIQRN010000459.1:0-2692 GCA_036786185.1 Acidovorax sp.
CCACATGGCCGCAGGTAAAGCAGTGCAGCGAAGGGGCTTTGTTGATCTGGATGCTGGAGCAATGGGGGCACACGTCCAGGTAGTGGATGTGGGCGCTGCCGCAGGCTCTGCAGTGGCGTGTGCGGTCGATCAACTCTGCCGGCTCCAGCAGGCGCCGCCGCGACAGCGTGGCCAAACAGGCCGCCACGTCGTCTCCCTCGTGGGCCAATGCCTCCACCAAGGGGTAGCGATACAACTGTGCGCTGTTGCGGTCGCACAAGGGGGTCAGCTCTGCTCCGTCGCGCAGGTACATGAAGTACAGCACGCGCTCATCAAAATGCAGAGCAGAGGGATCTAGTTTGAGGCTTCTGCGTGCCGCGAGAGCCCGCTCGCCTGCAGCGATGGCTTCGCTCAGCGGGCCTGCAGCGTCCGCCCATGCGGGTGGGGCGGCGGAGCTTTCTGATGCCCAGATGGGACGGTCCCACCATGGGCTGTGTCGTATGGATTCACACAGGGCGGCCAGCGCGGGACCATCCCAGCCGTCCAGATAAAAGCCCAACGGGGCAAAGCCAGATGCGGTAAACGCAGGCCACGATGCAAAGGCCATGGCATCGCGTTCGCTCGGGAGTAAGCTGCCAGAGGGGCGCAGCACCACAGTGCTTTCAAGTGGGGAAGGCTGTGGCTGTTGCAAGGGCGCGGCGCCAGTGGATGGATTCACGTTCATGGGTGCGCACCATTGTGTAGTGCTTGACATGGGCAATTGTTAACAATGTTGACCGCTGGCGCCCAGTGTCAAGGAACACTGGGCCCTTTTGGGCAGTGGCGCGGCCAGTATAGTGACGGGCCTGGAGCGGAGTCGTCCGTTTTATCCACATCTTTAGGAGCGCAACAGCGTGATTCTTGTAACCGGCGGGGCAGGCTTTATCGGCTCTCACACCTGCGTCGCCCTGGCGCATGCAGGCATTCCTTTCGTGGTGCTGGACAACCTTTGCAACAGCCGCCGCTCGGTGCTCGAGCGCGTGGAGCGCATCACCGGGGTGCCTGTGCCTTTCATCGAAGGTGACATCCGCGATGCGGCTTTGCTGCGGCGTGTGTTGGCCGAGCATGCGGTGGACGCGGTCATCCACTTTGCGGCGCTCAAGTCTGTGGGGGAGTCCGTGCGCGAGCCGCTGCGGTACTACGACAACAACGTTGCGGGTACGGTGGCCCTGCTGGGCTCCATGCGAGCGGCGAATGTGCGCACGCTGGTGTTCTCCTCGTCTGCCACGGTGTATGGTGACCCGGCCTCGGTGCCTATCCGTGAGGACTTCCCGCTGTCGGCCACCAACGCCTACGGCTGGAGCAAGCTCATGATGGAGCAGGTGTTGGCCGATGTGGACGCTTCCGAGCCTGGCCAGTGGCGCATTGCCCGCCTGCGCTACTTCAACCCTGTCGGGGCCCACGCCAGTGGCTTGATCGGCGAAGACCCGCAAGACATTCCCAACAACCTGCTGCCCTACGTGGCCCAGGTGGCAGTGGGGCTGCGCGAACAACTCAGTGTTTACGGCAACGACTACCCCACGCCCGATGGCACCGGGGTGCGCGACTACATCCATGTGTCCGATCTGGCCGAGGGTCACGTGGCCGCGCTGCGCTACCTGCGCGATCACCCCGGTCTGCTGACGGTGAACCTGGGCACGGGGCGTCCCGTGTCGGTGCTCGAGATGGTGCGCGCCTTTGAACGCGCCAGCGGCCGGGCCGTGCCCTACCGCATCGTGGCGCGCCGGCCCGGTGATGTGGCCCAGTGCTGGGCCGACCCCGCTCTGGCGCAGCAACTGCTGGGCTGGACGGCCAAACTGGGCCTGGACCAGATGTGCGAAGACGCGTGGCGCTGGCAAAGCGGTGTGGGCGCCAGCCTGCAAGCCTGAGTCGGCCGGGCCCTGCGGGTGGCCGTGGTATCTTGCACGGGCCGCGCTGGCCGCGCCCCCCGGGTTGCGGCTTTCTTTGATTGATATTCTTTTTTTCTCATCCCTCTGCGCCATGCTTGCCAAACGCATCATTCCCTGTCTTGACGTTACCGGAGGCCGCGTGGTCAAAGGTGTCAATTTTGTTGAACTGCGCGACGCAGGCGACCCGGTAGAGATTGCCGCGCGCTACAACGCCCAGGGGGCTGATGAGCTGACCTTTCTGGACATCACCGCCACCAGCGACGGCCGCGACCTGATTCTGCACATCATCGAAGCCGTCGCCAGCCAGGTGTTCATTCCGCTCACCGTGGGTGGTGGCGTGCGTACGGTGGAAGATGTGCGCCGCCTGCTCAATGCGGGCGCGGACAAGACGAGCTTCAATTCGGCCGCCATTGCCAACCCCGACGTCATCAATGCGGCATCGGCCAAATACGGCGCCCAGTGCATTGTGGTGGCTATTGATGCCAAGCGCCGCTCTGAAGAAGACGCGCTGCGCATCGGCACCAACGGCCAACCGGTGGGCCCTGGCTGGGATGTCTACAGCCACGGCGGGCGCAAGAACACCGGGCTGGATGCGCTGGCGTGGGCGCAGGAGATGGATCGTGACGGCACCAAGTCCGGGTTTGACCTGGCCCTGACCCGTGCGGTGAGCGATGCCGTGAGCGTGCCCGTCATCGCTTCTGGCGGCGTGGGCAATCTCGATCACCTGGCCGACGGCGTGCAGCAGGGCGGTGCCGATGCCGTGCTGGCTGCCAGCATCTTCCACT
>DAIQRN010000460.1:0-2685 GCA_036786185.1 Acidovorax sp.
CACGCCTCTCGCACCCTGACCTGGAGGTGCTGGCCTGCATCACCCGAGCCATCCACCTGAAACAGGTGCTGGACATACGCTACCACTCCATCAGCAGCGGCGCATCCCAGCGCCAGATCGTTCCTTTTGCCCTGCTCGATACCGGGCTGCGGTGGCATGTCCGCGCTTTCGACCGCAAGAGCAATGAGTTCCGCGACTTTGTGCTTACCCGCATTCAAGCACCCAACGTACAGGCAGAAAGTTCGCCGCAGCGTCACGAAACACCAGAGCACGACGCACAGTGGGCACGCATCGTAGAACTCGACCTTGTTCCACACCCTGACCAACCGCGTCCCGAAATTACCCGCATGGACTACGGCTTGCATGATGGCAGCTTGCGCCTCAAGCTGCGCGCCGCCATTGCCGGATATGTGCTGCGCAAATGGAGTGTGGACTGCTCACCAGACCACCGCCTGCGAGGCCCCGAATATCGCCTGTGGCTCAAAGATCACTTGAGTCTCTACGGGGTCGAAACTGCTGTACTCGCTCCCGGCTACCTCTCGAACAAGGAGTTGGCCGCATGACCGCACCCTACCGGCTTTCCTTCACCACCGGTGGGCTTTTCGTGTCCGAGGCTCCGGTCGTCGTCGCCTGCTATTTGACGCATCGTGACTGGCAAAAAACCCGCGGCCAAGTGCGCCAAGACAAGCTGCTGCAAGTGCGCACCGATGCTGCCGCCACACGCATCAGCAAAGAACTGATTGCCAGACTAGAGCTGCTGACCGAAGCCGAACTGCAAGCCTTGCAAGAGCTCAACCTGCGCGATCGCGCCTACCTGCTGTGGGCGGCCGCCTGCAGGCACTACCAGCTCATCCACGACTTCGCCATTGACGTACTGCGCGAGCACCATTTGCTACGCCGTCGCCAAGTCACGCTGAGTGACTACGACAGCTTCTACAACAGCAAAGCCCTGTGGCACCCAGAGCTCGACGCGCTGGCGCCATCCACCCAAAGCAAGCTGCGGCAAAACCTGTTTCGCATGTTGCGCGAAGCCGATTTGCTCTCGACGCAGCACCTCATCCAACCCGCACTGCCCAGCCCTTACCTTGCGCAGCTCCTAGCACAACAAGGGCCAGAGCAACTACTGGTCTTTCCGGCAACTGATATGGACATACAAAGGTGGCTGACATGACCCCAAAACTCAGCCAAAAAATCAGCCAGGCCCCGCTGGCCCAGCGGTTTGAACATCTGCTCGCAGTCATGAGCAGCGAGCGCTTTTTGCACATGCGCGGGCTCAACAACGACCTGCCCTTCTACATCTGCGAATTTCCCGCCAGCCAAGCCACAGACATCGAGCGCCTGCAGCGCCAACTCATCAACACCCTGCAAGGCTTGAGCGTGCCCAGCCTTGGCGGGCGCGGCGTCAAAGTGCTAGAGATCAATCTCTACGACCTGTGCATAGCGCTGCTGCAAGCCCGCGAAGGCAGCAGCGATGGCACCAGTTTGTGGGACGACATCCTGCGCGTGGAAACCGAAGTGGACAAAGACAACCTGCTGGAGCTGCTGCAGAACGTACTGGGCATTGAGGACTACCTGATCCCCGCCATCGCCGAGCGTCTGCGCGGCGGCGACTACGACGTGCTGTTTCTCTGCGGCATCGGCGAAGTCTTCCCCTATATCCGATCGCACAACGTCTTGAACAACCTGCAAAGCACCGCCAAAGACAAGCCCACCGTGCTGTTCTTCCCTGGCGAGTACCGCCACTCGCTGGCACAAGGCGCATCGCTGGAGTTGTTCGGGCTGCTGCACGACGACAAGTACTACCGCGCATTCAACATCTTCGAGACCCAGGCCTGAGGAACACTGCACCCATGGAACTGCATCGCATATTTCAGCAAGCCGTCAGCCGCCCCATTGAAGGCGTGATCAAGGCCGACGACGAATCCCACCTGTTCACCGAGCTCAGCGAATACGTACTGACCGACGAAGTTGCCAAGCGTCTGGAACACTTCCTGGAGGCCTACAACCACTACCACGGTGCCAACGGCGTGTGGCTGTCGGGCTTCTTCGGCTCCGGTAAATCGCACCTGCTCAAGATGCTGGCCTTGGTGCTGGAAAACCGCAGCATTGGCGATGTCAATGCGCTGGAAATCTTCCTACCCAAAATTTCCGCTGACGATGAGCTGCTGCGCGCGGCCTTGAAAAAGGCCGTTGCCATCCCATCGCAAAGCATCTTGTTCAACATCGACCAGAAGGCCGACATCATCAGCAAAAACCAGGTCGATGCCCTGCTGTCGGTGTTCGTCAAGGTCTTCAATGAGATGTGCGGCTACTTTGGCAAGCAAGGCTATATCGCCCAGTTTGAACGCGACCTGGACAGCCGCAACCAGTTCACCACCTTCAAAGACGCCTACCAACGCCTGGCCAGCAAACCCTGGGAGCGCGGGCGCGAACAGGCCCTGCTTGAAGGCGGCAACATCGCCCGCGCCTACGTTGAAATCACGGGGGAAGACCCCGCCCTGGCCAAAGGCATTCTGGACAAATACCGAAGCCAATACAGCGTCTCCATTGAAGACTTCGGCAACCAGGTCAAAGCCTGGCTGGATCAAAAGCCTGCCAACTTTCGCCTCAACTTCTTTGTGGACGAGGTGGGCCAGTACATCGCCGAAAACACCAAGCTCATGACCAACCTGCAAACGGTGGCCG
>DAIQRN010000045.1:0-11072 GCA_036786185.1 Acidovorax sp.
CTGCAGCCCGCGACCGCAGCCGATGCCGCGGGCACGCTGGTGGCGCTGGGCGCTGCACGGCTGGGCAGCACGCGCCTGATTGACAACCTGGAATTCTGAAAACTATCAAATCAATAGCTGCTTGCGCTTGATGGATAAGCGCTAGAGGCCAATTTGATTACAAACCAATGCTGCGGCGCGCCTGTACCAGATCGTGCACAAAGTGCAGCTTGCGCAGGGCGCCCGCCGACAGGGCAAACGGATAGGCGTCGTGCTGCCCCAGGCTGCGGTTCAGGCTGTTGAGCACCAGCGTGAGCGGCACCCACTGGCGCACCATCTCCTGAAAGCCGGGCCGCGGCAGGGCAAAGGGGTCGGCCACCTGCTGGCGCACGCTGGCAGCCGGGTCGGGCACGGTGATGCCGACCTGGTAGCAGGCAGCGGTCTCCAGCAGGTCGATCATGTGCAGGTAGTGCGCCCAGGTCTCGGCCCAGTCCTCCCAGGGGTGGGCGGCGGCGTAGGCGCTGACGTGGTGTGTGGCCCAGCCTTCGGTGTCGCCCGCGCCTTGCCGGACGTAATGGGCAGCCAGGGCGGCGGCGTAGTCCTGCCGCTCGTCGCCAAAGAGGCTGCGAAACGCATCCAGCTGCCCGCCGTCCTGCACCAGCAGGCCCCAATAGAAGTGGCCGGACTCATGGCGCAGATGGCCGATCAGCGTGCGGTAGGGCTCGCCCAGCGCGATGCGCCGGCGCGCACGCTCGTCATCGTCGGCCTCGGCGATGTTGATGGTGATGGTGCCGCCCACATGCCCGGTCACGACCGGCGGCGCACCCGGCAGGTCGGCCAGGAACTCGAACATCGGCCCCGCCTGCCCCCCGGCGGGCTCCAGCCCCAGCCGTGCGAGCGTGTAGAACAGCTGGCGCTTGGCGGACTCGATCTGCTTCCAGCGGTACAGATTGGCGGGCGCGGAGAGGTCGGGCAGGATGCGGGTCTGCTGGCACGAGGCGCACAGGCCGCTGCCGTTGCCCGCAGGGATGGCGAAGTTGCAGGCCTGGTGCTCGGTGTGATTGCGGCACAGACGGTACAGCCCCCCGCCCTGCGCACCGTCCTGCAAGCCGCCCGCCGCGCGGCGGCGCCACAAATCGGGGCCGTCCTGCGGCGCGGGCTCCAGGGCCGCCAGGGTCATGGCGTCAGGCACAAAGGCCAGCGCGCTGCCGCAGTGCAGGCATTGCACGCTGTCGAAAAACACCAGATGACCGCAGTGGTCGCAATTGAATACCCGCATGGTGTGGAGCTTATACCGTGGCGCCGCCGCGCACGGACATAAAAAAGGCCCCAGGTGGAAAGCCTGGAGCCTTTTGTGCGGGCCGGTGCAGGGCCATGGCCCTGCGGGCGATCAGGGGCGCACGACGATGCTGTTGCGCACCTCGCGCACATTCTTGGTGTTGCGTGCAATGGCCTCGGCCTGGTTCTTCTCGGCCTGCGACTTGGCAAAGCCCGAGAGCTGCACCGTGCCGTTGAGGGTCTCCACGCTGATGGAGGTGGCGGACACGGTCTTGTCCTCGGCCATGCGGGTTTTGACGGCAGTGGTGATGCCCGCGTCATCCACGTAGGAGCCCACGGTTTGCTGGTTGCGCGCCACCGAGCAGCCGGTGGCGGTCACGATGGTCAGGCCGGCAACGGCGGCGAAAGCAAGGGCACGTGCGTATTTCATGATGTTCTATCCTTTTCTTACAGAATGGTTGGAAACGCGGGTGCGGGAACAAGAACAATCTGCCGACCTGTGGCACCCTCCGTGGCCGACGGACTGTGGGATGGAGTGTCTTGCACAACGGGGCATCAGCCCTTCTTGAGCAGCCCCAGGACAAACGTGACGACGGCCATGATGACAAACACAAAGAACAGTATCTTGGCAATGCCCACGGCCCCGGCGGCAATGCCGCCAAATCCGAACACGGCCGCAATCAGGGCGATCACCAGAAAAACAACTGCATAGTGCAACATTTTCATCTCCTCTTGAAAGCGCCGCAGCGCCGGTCTGTGGGATGGCGCCTGAATTTCAGCGCCTGGGGTCCACTGTAGGCAAGCGGCCCGCCGCCCGATGCCGGTGCCCTGCGCGCGCACCTGTAGGACGGCGCCGTACGAAGGGTTACGCTTTGGCGCCCAGGGCCTCGCGCTTTTCTCGCGCCAAGGGCAGTACGGCAGACACCAGCGTGCCATGGCCGACCCGCGACGTGATCGACAGGCGCCCGCCCTCGGACTCCACGCGGTGCCGCATCCCCAACAGGCCATGCGACGTGGGGCGCACGGTGCTGGTGTCAAACCCCTGGCCATCGTCGCGCACCTGGACCGCGACATGGGTCGGATAGCCCTGCACCAACACCAGCACCCTGCGGGCCTGGGCGTACTTGCCGATGTTGGTCAGCGACTCCTGCACGATGCGGTACACGGTGAGCTGCGCCGTTTCAGACAGCTGCACGGGCTCCAGGTTGGTCTCGACCTCGATGCCCGCACGCTCGGCGTATTCGCGGGTGAGGATTTCCAGGGCCGTGGCCAGCCCCAGGTTGGCCAGCGACGAGGGGCGCAGGTCTTCGATGATGCGGCGCTTGAGCGCAATGCCGCTGTTGAGCGTTTCGGTCAGGTGGCGCAGCCGCTCGGCAATGTCGGGCGCCGTGGCGTCGATCTTGGACTTGAGCCGCGCCACATCCAGCTTGGCCGCCGTCAGCAGGGAACCCAGCTCGTCGTGCAGCTCCCGCGCCAGATGACCGCGCTCTTCTTCGCGCACCTGCTGCAGGTGGTGGGCCAGTTCGGACAGCGTGGCCGTGCGCTCCTTGACCAGGCGTTCCAGCTGATCGCGCTCGTGCTCCAGCATGGTCTGTTCGCGCTGGTTGACACGCTGCACCGCCTGGACCTGGCGCAGGTACATGTAAAAGGCCAGCAGGCCGATGGCCGTCACGATGGCAATGCCGATGCGCGACAGCAGGAGCGAGTGCTCGATTTGCTCGTGCCCCTGCTTCAGGTTGTAGTCGCTGCGCGCCAGCAAGGTCCGGGCATGCTGGCGAATCGCCTCCATCTGCTCCTTGCCCATGTCGGTGTGCAGGATGAACTTCCAGGCGTCCTCGTTGCCCTGACGACGCAAGCGCAGGCTCAGCTCCATTTCAGCCAGCTTGCTCGCAATCTGCCGCGACAGCTGGTTGAACACCTGCATGTCTTCGGGGGCATCCCCAAACTGCTGGCGCAGTCCTTCAACGCTGGAATGCACCGTGGCCAGGGCCTTGTCGTAAGGTTCCAAATAGGTGGTGTTGCCAGTGAGCAGGTAGCCACGCTGCCCAGTCTCGGCATCCACCATGCTTTGCAGCAGGGTATTGATGGCCTTGCGTGTCTCCAGGCTGTGCGCCATTTGCGCCACGGCCTCCTGCGATCGCATTTGGCCGGTCTCGTTGACGCCCACCAGCACAATGGCTGCCAGCAAGGCCATGGGCAGGCTGATGGCCATTTCGCGGACTTTGGGCAGCCAGCGGTGTATGCTTTCTCGAAGATTCATGCGCGTAGTTCGGGATGATGTTCTGCGGCTAAGGCGTCAGGTTGCCATCTTGGAGCCCGGCGCCTGTGTGCAACCCAGCGGCCCTGCCGCTTCGCGAAAGTAGGATTGATGATCAAGATTGGCATTGTGGATGACCACGCAATTGTTCGTTCCGGCCTGCGGCAGTTTTTGTCGGAGCATGTGGATCTGCGGGTCGAAGGCGAGGCCGCCAACGGCCGCGAAGCCATCGACCTGGTGCGCAACAAGGAGATCGACGTCCTTCTGATGGACCTGTCCATGCCCGGCCAGAGCGGCCTGGACGCCCTGGCCATGCTGCGCGCCAAGGCCCCGGACATGGGCATCCTGATCCTCAGCGGCTACCCCGAGGAGCACTACGCCATCAACCTGATCCGTCAAGGTGCGAGCGGCTACCTGAACAAGGAGTGCGAGCCTGCCGAAATCGTGGAGGCCATCCGCACCATCGCGCTGGGCCGCCGATACCTTACGCCCACCGTGGCCGAGCTTCTGGCCCAGCAACTGCACCGCAAGGACGATGCGCCGCCCCACGAGCAACTGTCCGAGCGGGAGTTCCAGGTATTTCTGAAGCTGGCGAAAGGCGAGACGGCCGGCGATATTGCCAAATCTCTGTCGCTGAGCGTCAAGACCGTGAGCACCTACCGCACGCGGCTGATGGAAAAAATGAGCCTCTCGTCCAACAGCGACCTGACCTACTACGCGCTCAAGAACAGCCTGATCGACTGAAGTGGCTCCCCGCCTGCGCGCCCGCAGAATGCTGGAGAGCATCACACAACGGGGCCTGCCGCGGCGGCGCCGTGCTGGACGCAGTAGTCCACCAGCGCGTCGATTTCATTGGATTTGTCAAACACGGCATCCACGCCCAGTTGCGCGCAGCGCATGCGCACATCGGGCGTGGCGTAGTTGCTCAGCACAACCATCTTCTGTCCCGGCTTGCGGTCGCGGCAAGCCGCCAAAACGCCGAGGCCGCTGCCCTGGCGCAGAAAGAGATCGACGATGGCCAGGTCCCACTGGTCCGAATGGGCGGAGAGCCATCTCTTGCCATCGTCCTCCGTCTCTGCCATTCCCACCGCCTCGACAAACGCCAATTCCTCGAGAGTTCCGATGAGGTTTTCTCGGATGGTCGCGTTGTCTTCAACAATGTAGGTGCGCAGTTTCACTGGGGTATCCGGTTTCGCGAGCAGCATCGCAGCTGCATTGCTTGAGCCTCCAATGTAGATGCTCGCCAACAGGAATTTTGCCAGCCGGTGGGCGGGTCCAGTGTAGGAGCGTTCCTACCGCGCTCCACACACGGCGCAATCAGGCGCGCGCTGCACATGCAGGGTGCTCCACTCCATCGAGCGGCCGTCGAGCATGAGCAACCGCCCGACCAGCGATGTGCCCACGCCTGCCAGCAGCTTGAGCGCTTCGGCAGCCTGCACGGCCCCCACCACCCCCACCAGCGGTGCAAACACGCCCATGGTGGAGCACAGCACCTCTTCAAATTCCGCTTGCGGCGGGAAGATGCAGGCGTAGCAAGGGGATTGCGCATCGCGCGGGTCCAGCACGGTGATCTGCGCATCGAAACGGATGGCCGCGCCCGCCACCAGAGACTTGCCGTGACGCATGCACGCAGCGTTGACGGCGTGGCGCGTGGCGTAGTTGTCACTGCAGTCCAGCACCACGGACGCCTGGGGCACCAGCGCATCCAGCGCGGCGGCATCCATGCGCGCCTGCAGCGTGGTCACCCGCACCTCGGGGTTAATGGCCACCATGGCCGTGGCGGCTGATGCCACCTTGGGCTGCCCCACCCGTGCCGTGGTGTGGGCGATCTGGCGCTGCAGGTTGGTGAGATCCACCACATCATCGTCCACCAGCGTGATGTGCCCCACCCCGGCCGACGCGAGGTACAGCGCGGCTGGCGAACCCAGGCCGCCCGCACCGATGATGACGGCGTGCGCCGCCAGCACGCGCTCCTGCCCCTCGATGCCCATCTCGTCGAGCAGGATGTGGCGGGAGTACCGCAGGAGCTGGTCATCGGTCATGAAACAATCTCAGGCAAAAGCGTGGGCGCCAAAGCAAAAGCCGGACTCCGCTGGAATCCGGCTTTCTGGGTGCTGGAGCGACCGCTCAATTCTCTTTCTTTTCTTCCTTGCGTTCCGTCAAGGTCTTGCTGACCACCACGGTGCGGCCCTTGAGCTGGTTCAGGGCCTGGGCGAGCTGGAAATCTGTGGCCGTGCCGAACTCGGGCAGCTTGCGATCGGCCGCTGGCTTCTTGGCCTCTTCTTCCAGGCGCTTGCGGGCCTCCTCGCGTGCCTTTTCGCGGGCCTCGTCCTTTTGCTCCTCGCCCTGGCCGCTGTTGAGGTGCTTGTCCAGGTCGGCCTCGCGCATGCGCAGGGCGGCAAAGAGATTGCCCTCTTCGGATTCGTCGATCATCACGTCGGGCACGATGCCCTTGGCCTGGATGGACTTGCCGCTGGGCGTGTAGTAGCGCGCCGTGGTCAGCTTGATGCCGGTGTCCGGGCCCAGTGGGCGCACGGTCTGCACCGAGCCCTTGCCAAAGGTCTGGCTGCCCATGATGGTGGCGCGCTTGTGGTCCTGCAGCGCACCGGCCACGATCTCGCTGGCCGAGGCCGAGCCTTCATTGACCAGCACCACCAGCGGAATGGTCTTGAGCGCGGCGGGCAGGCGCTTGAGCGGATCGCCACCGCCCCGGCGCTGGTAGTAGTCGGGCGAGGCCTTGTAGGTGGCCTTGCTGTCGGCGAGCTGGCCGTTGGTCGTCACCACCGTCACGTTCTCGGGCAGGAAGGCGGCAGAGATGGCCACGGCGGCGTCCAGCAAGCCGCCCGGGTCGTTGCGCAGATCCAGCACCAGGCCCTTGAGGTTGGGCTCCTGCTTGTAAACCTCTTCCACCTTGCGCACAAAGTCATCCACCGTGCGGTCCTGGAACTGCGACAGGCGGATCCAGGCATAGCCAGGCTCCACCACCTTGCCCTTGACGGACTGGGTCTTGATCTCCTCGCGCGTGATGGTCACGGGGAAGGAGCGGTTCTCGTCCTTGCGGAAAATGGTGAGCGTGACCTTGGTGTTGGGCTCGCCGCGCATGCGCTTGACCGCGTCGTTGAGCGACAGGCCCTTGACCGCCGTGTCGTCGATCTTGGTGATCATGTCGTTGGTCTTGAGACCGGCCCGGTAGGCGGGCGTGCCCTCGATGGGCGAGACGATCTTGATCAGGCCGTCTTCCTGGGTGATCTCGATGCCCACGCCCACAAAGCGGCCCGTGGTGCCTTCGCGAAATTCCTTGAAGGACTTCTTGTCAAAATACTGGGAATGCGGATCCAGGCTGGAGACCATGCCCGAGATCGCGTCGGTGATGAGCTTCTTGTCATCCACCGGCTCGACGTAATCGGTCTTGACCAGGCCGAACACCGCCGACAGCTGCTGAATTTCCTCCAGAGGCAGCGGTGTCATGGCGCCGCGTGCCACCGTTTGCAGTGACACCGTGGTCAGCGCTCCGGCCACGACTCCGACCGATATCCATCCCGCAATTTTGAGTTTGTGGCCCATACAGCACCTTTTACCGCTTCAAAACCAATATACACCTTGGAAGGGCCCAACCCGCCGCAGTTCCGCACGGAGGCTTACTTTGGCGTCGATGGACGGGCTTTTTTCCCGTCAATTCACGCTTTACCCTGCGATGCCACCGCAGCAGCGGCCTTCGCGGCCGCTTCTGCATCCCCCAGATAGTAGTGACGGATGGGCTTGAGGTCGGCATCGAGCTCATATACCAGCGGGATTCCGTTGGGAATGTTCAGACCCACGATGTCTGCTTCGGAGATGCCGTCAAGGTACTTCACCAGCGCACGGATGGAGTTGCCGTGCGCCGCCACCACCACGCGCTGGCCCGAGCGGATGGCGGGGGCCATGGCCTCGTTCCAGAACGGCAGCACGCGGGCCACGGTGTCTTTCAGGCATTCGGTCAGGGGCACGCTTCCGTTGGCCAGGGCGGTGTAGCGGCGGTCGCTGCGCTCGCTGCGGGGGTCATTGGCCTCCAGCGCCGGCGGAGGCGTGTCATAGCTGCGGCGCCACACCAGCACCTGCTCGTCGCCGTACTGCTTGGCCATGTCGGCCTTGTTCAGGCCCTGCAGGGCGCCGTAGTGGCGCTCGTTCAGGCGCCAGTCCTTCACCACGGGCAGCCAGGTGCGGTCCATCTCGTCGAGCGTGTGCCACAGGGTGCGGATGGCGCGCTTGAGCACGCTGGTGAAGGCGATGTCGAACTCATAGCCTTCGGCCTTGAGCAACTGCCCCGCCGACTTGGCCTGGGCGACGCCCGTGGGCGTCAGATCGACGTCGGTCCAGCCCGTAAAGCGGTTTTCAAGGTTCCAGGTGGATTCACCGTGGCGGATGAGGACGAGCTTGTACATGGTTTCCCTAGGAGAATCGGGTCAAAACCAGACATTCTAAAATTACCCTGTTCGCCAACCCAAGGAATCTTCGTGAAATTCATCATCGACAACTGGTATCTGATCTTTGTTGCACTGGCTTCGGGCAGCATGCTGCTGTGGCCGCTGCTCAAGAGCGCCAGTGGCGGCACGCTCACCCCGGCCGGGGCCGTGCAGCTCATCAACCGAGAGAAGGCCGTGGTCATCGACGTGTGCGAGACCGACGAATTCGCCGCTGGCCACGTAGGCGGCGCCAAGAACGTGCCCTTCTCCCAGCTCGAAGAGCGCCTGCCCGCCGTGGTCAAAAACAAGGCCCTGCCCCTGGTGCTGGTCTGCGCCAGCGGCGCCCGCGCCAACCGCGCCGTGGCTGTGGCCAAGAAGCTGGGCTACGACAACGCCCAGGCCATGGCCGGTGGCCTCAAGGCCTGGCGCGAAGCCAGCCTGCCGGTGGAAAAAGCCTGAAACGCCCCCACCTGACCTGCTCCTGCCCACCCGGAAGAGAAAAAAGGATTCCCGCCATGCAAGCCGTCAAGATGTACACCACCGCCGTCTGCCCCTACTGCACCCGGGCCAAGCAGATCCTCAAGTCCAAGGGCGTGGAGCAGATCGAGGAGATCCGCATCGACACCGACCCTGCGGCCCGCCAGCACATGATGGAAATCACCGGCCGCCGCACGGTGCCACAGATCTTCATCGGCACCACGCACGTGGGCGGCCATGACGACCTGGTGGCGATGGACGGGCGGGGCGAGCTGATGCCCCTGCTGGGCGCTGCATAATGCTGCCCCATGTGCCCGCTGCGGGAGCTGTTCCCCGGCGGGTTTTCTTTTTGCCAGAAACTATTCGTTAGAGACTTCACCATGGCCGACCAAGAAAACCCCGTGTTCCAAATCCAGCGCGTCTATCTCAAGGACCTGTCGCTCGAACAACCCAATTCCCCCGCCATCCTGCTGGAGTCGGCACAGCCCAGCGTGGACATCCAGCTCGGCGTGGAAGCCGCGCCCGTGGCCGAAGGCATTTATGAAGTGGCCGTGACCGCCACGGTGCAGACCAAGATCGAGGACAAGACCGTGTTCCTGGTCGAAGCCAAGCAGGCCGGCATCTTCGAAGTCCGCAACATCCCCGAAGACCAGATGGGCGCCATCATGGGCATCGCCTGCCCGCAGATCGTGTACCCCTACCTGCGCAGCAACGTGGCCGACGTGATCAACCGCGCCGGCTTCCCGCCCGTGCACCTGGCGGAGATCAACTTCCAGGCCATGTACGAGCAACAACAGGCCCAGGCTGCCGGTGCCGCAGCTTCGCCCATCATCACCCAGTAATTGAGTTTAGAGGTCTTTTTGGCCTCTAGCGCTTACTCAGCAAGCGCCAACAGCTATGAAAATCATAGTATTAGGTGCAGGTGCCTGGGGTTCAGCGGTCGCCATGAGCGCCGCCCAGCACCCTGCCGGGCATGCGGTCACACTCTGGGCCCGCGATGCCGCCCAGGTGCAGGACATGCACCGCGACCGGTGCAACACGCGCTACCTGCCCGGCATCTCCTTTCCCCCTTCCCTTGCCCTTGCTGACGGCGAATTCGTCCCGCTGCTGGCTGGCGCCGACCTCGTCGTCGTCGCCACGCCCATGGCCGCCCTGCGCGGCATGCTGCGGTCACTGCGCGGCTGCACGGCCCCCGTGGCCTGGCTGTGCAAGGGCTTTGAAGCCGCTTCCAGCAGCGCAGGTTCACAGTCTTTTGGGCTTCTGGCGCATGAGGTACAAGCGCAGGAAGCTCCTGATTTAATAGCAGGCGTCTTCAGCGGCCCCAGTTTTGCGCAGGAAGTGGCGCTGGGCCAGCCCACGGCCCTGGTCGCGGCCAGCCGCCACTCGGCGGTGCGCGAAGCCCTGGTGGCCGCCTTTCACAGCCCCAGCGTGCGCGTCTATGCCAACGAAGACATTGTGGGCGTGGAGGTAGGCGGCGCCGTGAAGAACGTGCTGGCCATTGCCACCGGCCTGTGCGACGGCCTGGCCCTGGGCCTGAACGCCCGCGCCGCGCTCATCACGCGCGGGCTGGCCGAGATGACGCGCCTGGGCCTGGCGCTGGGCGCGCGGCCCGACACCTTCATGGGCCTGTCGGGCCTGGGCGATCTGGTGCTGACCGCCACCGGCGACCTCTCGCGCAACCGGCGCGTGGGCATGCTGCTGGCGCAAGGCCAGAGCCTGCAACAGGCCGTGGAATCATTGGGCCACGTGGCCGAGGGCGTTTACAGCGCCCGCACCGTGGTGCAGCGCGCCCAGGCCCTGGGGGTGGACATGCCCATCGCCGAAGCCGCCGTGGCCTTGCTCGACGGCCGCCTGCGCCCGGCGGAGGCTGTGGCGCAGCTGATGGGCCGGGGGCCTGCGTCAGAACACACCGAACAGCATCAGCAGTAGGACGACGGACAGAGGGACGCCAAGCAGCCAGAGGATGATGGGCATGGTGATCTCCTTGAATGAAAAGAGGTGAAGGGATAGGTGCTTTCACCTTATCGCCGCCTGCGCCCCATCCTTGTGCGCCACCGCTGCAGACGGGCGTAGGCCCATGCCTACCGCTGCATGACTACTGCCCTACAGCCCCTGCTCCAGCGCGATCAGCTCTTCCACCGTCTGGCGGCGGCGGATCAGGCGCGCCTGGCTGCCGTCCACCAGCACCTCGGCCACCAAAGGCCGCGTGTTGTAGTTGGATGACATGCTGGCGCCATAGGCCCCCGTGTCGTGGATCACCAGCAGGTCGCCCACCTGGGCGGCGGGCAGTTCGCGCGGCAGCACCACGCCGCCATCGCCCTGGGTGAACACGTCGCCCGACTCGCACAGCGGGCCTGCCACCACTGTGGGCTGCTCAGCTGCCGTGGAGCCATCGCGGCGCAGCACGCTCATGGCGTGGTAGCTGCCGTACATGGACGGGCGCATGAGTTCGTTGAAGCCGGTATCGACCAGCACGAAGTGGTTATTGCCCGCGTTCTTGGTGGCGCGCACTTGGCCCAGCAGCACACCCGATTCGGCCACCAGAAAACGGCCGGGTTCGATCTCCAGGCCCAGCTTGTGGCCCACGATGGCCTCGGCCTGCTGGCGGGCGGCGTCCCACAGGCCGTGGTAGTGCTGCG